>JAEDGE010000217.1 GCA_016297675.1 Oscillospiraceae bacterium | reverse complement strand
AGCTGACCATTGATGGCGCGCCGGTATACGAAAACCCGGTCATTAAGGCAAAGATGACGTTTGTGCCCGATGAATTGTATTTTCTGCCGAATGCATCCATTCATCGCATGAAGCAACTGTATCGGGCCGTATATCCGAATTTTGATTCTGCGCGATGTGATTTCCTGACAAAATCATTCGGATTAAATCCGCGTGCAAATATCAATACGTTTTCCAAGGGAATGAAACGGCAGGCAGCGATTATTCTGGCATTGGCTGCAAAGCCGGATTACGTTTTCTTTGATGAAACTTTTGACGGGCTGGATCCGGTGATGCGGGGATTGGTAAAAAGCCTGATTTGCGAAGATGTGGTTGAACGAAAAGCAACTGCAATTTTGACCTCTCATTCTTTAAGAGAATTGGAGGATACCTGCGACCAGCTTGCCCTGCTTCATAAAGGCGGATTGGTATTTCAGAGCGATATTCAAGATTTGAAAACATCGCTGTTCAAAATTCAGATTGCGTTTTCGGAGCCGTATGATGAAGAAAAATTTGCAGGCATTGATCTCGTTCACTTCAGCAAAAGCGGATCGGTCAGCAATATGATTGTCCGGGGCAACCGAGAGGCAACCGTTATGCAGCTTCGTGCCATGAACCCGGTGCTGCTGGATATGTTGCCGCTGACGCTCGAAGAAGTCTTTACCTATGAAATGAAGGCATTGGGATATTCATTTGATGATGTCATGGTCGAACTGCAGAAGAAAGGAGCGAATGCGCAATGAAGAAGTTTTTTCATCCGGGACTATTCTGGGAAAGCATCCGGCAGATGAAGCTGATTGGTTGGATGGCGTTTATTATATACGCATTGGAAGCGATTCTGGTTCCGCTGAATCAGGTTTTAAATCAACCTTCTGATGAATTGATTCGAGAAAGCGCAATGGAAATCCATCCGCTGATGCTGGTGTTGTTTTTAGCGGTTGCGCCGTTAATGGTGTTGTATTTATTCAATTATCTGGATAAACGCAGCGGCAGCGATTTTTATCATGCCATCCCCGTAACGCGTGTCGCATTGTTTGTCAGCATGATTGCAGCAATTTTGGCCTGGTGTTTCTTTCTGATATTCAGTGGATATACGATTGCCATACTGTTTCGACTCTGCTTCGGCTATAAATTTACGGCGTATATGAATATTTTATCGATCCTGCAGGATATGGCCGGACTGATGATCAAGTGCATATGGATGGTCGGACTGACCGCAATCGCCGTCAGTGTAACCGGAACCGGTTTTACAAACGTGCTGGTCACATTGATGCTGTTATTTGTACCGCGTGCGCTGGTTTATATTTTAAAGAATGCGGTATATAATACGCTTCCATTTATGTCTGGTTCCGCTATGACCAGCATTTCATTCTTCAGCCGGTTTTATACCGTCGACGATCAAATGATCTCTACGCTTTTACTCGGATTATTGTATTTGATTGCAGCGGGAGTCCTGTTCCGTTTCCGTAAAAGCGAAACGGCCGGACAATCTGCGCCGAACCGTATTGTTCAGGCGGTATTTCGCTTGACCGTTCCGACATTGATCAGCGTATGGGCTACGGTAGAAAATTTTGAAAATGTTCAAAACGGAATGAGTTATGATGGGTTTGGCCTGCTGGTCATGTATGTGATTGCGGCTGTTGTATATTTACTGTATGAACTGGTGACAACACGAAAATGGAAGAGTGTCGCAAAATCCTTGCCGGGATTGCTGGTCTTGGTTGCCTTGAATTTGGCGGCTGTAGGCGGTGTACAATTGGCCTGCCGGATTCATACGTCGTATCAGCCGTCGAGCGGCGAAGTTGTGGCGGTGCAGCAGGTAAATCAGCGCTACGGTTATTATTCATATTCAGAGAATTACTTCAATATCCAGGTTGCACAGGCGGAACTGAAGGATTCGGCGTTGTGCGATCGGATGGCGCAGCGCGTTACCGAACAGACGCAACTCTGGCTGGAAAGTCCGAGTCAATACAGAAAGCAATATTCACAATTATATGATGATTCCCAGGAGTGGTATACCATTCGGTTGTGGGATCAAAAAGGTCGGTCACACGTTCGAAAAATTCTGCTGACGGAAGAAGACCAGAAAATGCTGACACAATGCTACAACACAGATGAGAAATTATTGGAGCGATTGCGGAATTTTCCGGAAGCCAGCAGCATATTCATATATGGCATCGGTATTGATTACGATGTGGACGATCGAACGTTGCAGCAAGTATATGATATGTTCCGCACGGAGATTGCGACAATGGATATGGAAATGCTGACGCAGACATTGGGCAACTATTCGGTTCCGTCCTCAATTGCAACAGTCAGTGTAACGATCAAAGAAGGTGTACTCACGTACAGCCAGGATTTTCCGCTCAGTCCGGACTATTTCCCCAAAACGTATGACCTGTTTTTTCAGCTGACGACGGAAAATGAATTGCAGGAACGAAAAAAACTGATTGAACAGTTGAAGACGATAACGGATGATCCGGATGTTCCGAATCAAAATTTACAGATGGAGAGCATCGGGGGGAATGAAGAGGAGATTTGGTGCTATATTGAGTTATCTGATTTGGCGGAAAGCGAACCATTGCTCCAAAAACTGATTTCGTTATTGGATAGCACAATGAATCAGGTACAGCAAAGTGCTTTGCATCGGATTTACGTTCAGTTCGA
>JAEDGE010000216.1 GCA_016297675.1 Oscillospiraceae bacterium | reverse complement strand
TATTGTCACAGTTCCCACAAAGGTGTCATTTTCTTGCAGCAGAAAAACACAATTTGATGTAATGTCTTGCAAAATATTTTTATCACAGTGATGGGATTGGAAGAAATCGACTGCACCAACTGGATAGTAGTGTGGGTATACTGTAGAAATTGTTTCTTGTGTAATGTACTTAACAGTATCCAATAATTGTTCTGTAGCGAGCATTATTTTCATTTTTATCACTCCATTAAATAAGCAGAATGCCACTGCCATTTTGCATGATCCGCACAAAACGGCTCAGCAGGCGTTTCTACCGTGTTGGTATTTTCATTTGTCTGTTTCATCAGATTGCTTTCTTTTCAGATTACAGCTGCCGTTTATAAGAATCGCTCTCCCCAAACTGGAAAGAGCGATTTTTTCTGAAACGAAATGACTGCTTAGAGCAATTCCATCTTTCTGCCTGTGAAGAGTGCCTTTGGCATTGCCCAAACCTTGCCGGTTGCTTCTTCCTGATAAATGACAAGGACTTCCTGTGTTTCTGCATGGCTTGCCAGAGAAGTCACCTTCCAGATGCTGCCGTCTTCCTGCTTGTAACGGTCACCAGCTTCGACTGGCTTCGGAGCCGACTCGACTGCCGGAGCTTCCGGTGCATCTGCATGATTTACAATGTCATCTGTTACCAGAATCATGGCACTGAACGGCGGCATGTGTACAAAAGCATTGCCGTTGTTGACCGGAATCGGCTGACCGCTGACTACATCCACCAGAGCCGGCAGGTGCGTACCGAACTGCATATCATAGTTGCAATCTTCCAGATTCAATGCCACATAAACCGTGGTATCGTTCCAATCCTTCCGGAACAGCAGTTGCCGGTTGCGAACAATGACGGTCTGATAATTGCCGATGCGGAGTGCCGGATAGGCTTTGTAGATTCTGCCCAGCTTCACCAGATGCCGGTATAAATCCAGATTGCCGCTCCGCTGCAACTCTGCCAGATCCAGACACGGACGCAGCCCATCATCAGAGTTGTTTTCATGCCGTCCCTGTACACCGTATTCACTGCCATAGTAAACAGACGGAATGCCCGGCATTGCATACATTAACGTATAGCAAAGCGGCAGATACCGCTGATCGACCAGTGTACTTGCAAGACGGTTTACATCGTGGTTGTCTACGAAGTTATAGAGGTTGATGCCCTTGTAAATGCCGCCGTTTCCAAACTGGCGGTTGATGGAGTAGTCAATTTCAAAATAGTTCTTGTCGTTGTGAGAGGAGTAGATGCCCTTGTAGCATTCGTAGTTTGTAACAGAATCCAACATTTCCGGATTTGCCCAACGCTTGTAATCACCATGAATGATTTCGCCCATCAGCCAGAAATCTGCTTTTTTGCCTTTGCAGAAATTACGGATTCGCTTGAAGAAGTCAAAGTCCACACAGTCTGCTGCATCGAACCGGATGCCGTCAATATCAAATTCATCCATCCAGTAGCCAACCGCATCAATCAGGTGGTCACAGACATGCCAGTTCTTGAGGTTCAGTTTGACGAGATTATAATGGCCGTTCCAGCCTTCATACCAGAACGGGTCACCGCAGGGGCTGGAGCCGCCGAAATTCAGACCAGCAAACCAGTCACAGTACGGAGAAGCCTGTTTCTTTTCCTGTACATCCCGAAATGCCCAGAAATTTCTGCCCACATGATTGAAAACGCCGTCCAGAATGACCCGAATGCCGTTTTCGTGCAGTACCTGACAGATATGTTTGAACATTTCATTTGTACCGAGCCGGCGGTCAATCTGCTTATAATCGGTGGTGTCATAGCCGTGTTCTACGGATTCAAAGACCGGCCCGAAATAAACCGCATCCACTTGCATTTCTTTCAGGTGTGGAATCCAGTCCAGAACCTTTTCCAGTCGGTTGACCGGTTCGCCCCCTTCGTTGTGCTTCGGTGCACCACAAAAGCCCAGCGGGTAGATGTGATAAATAATCGCGTTGTCGTACCAGTTCATGATGATTTACTCCTTTTTCTTTTTCCTGTGACATCAAAACAAACAGCTGTCGGACAGCGAGTCAGGATTCCGGTGTGCCTTCCAAGAAGTAAGAGGCTTCCATATCTGCCACGTTGAGTGCCAGTGCCAGCGGAAACTGTTCGAGGGCTCTGCCAATCTGATTTTTATCCTCCGGACCGGAAAAGCCCATGTGATACCGGATGGCGAATGCCTCTTCTCTGGTGAGCCGCAAAAAGCCGGACAACATATAGACCGATTTTTCCCCGTGTCCATACGGCATGGCATCCCGAATGGTATAGTAGGGAACTTTTTCCCAGACACCCTGTGCATTTTTGGCATTGCGGTAATCTACCGCATAGAAATTCACTTTGCACAAATCATGCAACAGTGCGACCAGAGCGACTGTTTCTTCGGAGTAGTCCATGCCATACCGTTCTTTTGTACGGGGTCTTGCCAGATAATCTACCAGACATGCATAGACATTCAGGCTGTGTTCTACCAGACCGCCTTCATAAGAGCCGTGATAGCGGGTGCTGGAAGGGGCGGTAAAAAAATCGCTGGCATCCGATTGCAGCCAGTTCAGGAGTTGTTCTGCTCCACGCCGTTTGATTTTTTCCTGATAGATCTGGATAAATTCTTCTTTTTTGGTCATGATATGCCTCACTTTGCGGTTTGTTTTGATGGTTCATGCCGTTATTATACCACACTTTTTGACAAATTGCAAGGTTTTGTATGGAAACGTGCACGGAAATCAATTTT
>JAEDGE010000215.1 GCA_016297675.1 Oscillospiraceae bacterium | reverse complement strand
GCCAGTGGGCACGGCAAGGTTGTGGCAGATATCGCCCGGCAAACAGGGCATGACGACATCCGCTTTCTTGATGACAATACGAATCTAAAATGCTGTGGTGGCTATCCGGTGGTTGGAAAAAGCGGAGATTTTACTGACTTCAACTGCGACTTCTTCGTTGCTATTGGCAATCCTGTGGTCAGACAGCGGATTTCGGAGCGGTTAGTAGTAGCAAAAAAAAGGGTTGTGACCCTGATTCACCCCAATGCGGTGATTGGAGAGAATGTCCGCATCGGCATGGGTTCCGCGATCATCGCCGGTGCAGTGATCAACCCCTGTACTGCTATTGGCAAGGGCTGCATCGTCAATACCTGCTCGTCCGTGGATCATGATTGTAAAGTGGGCGATTATGTACATATTGCGGTAGGCAGTCATTTGTGTGGGACTGTCTTTGTGGGGAATGGAACATGGATTGGGGCAGGTGCCACCGTCAGCAACAATGTTTCGATCTGTGAAGATTGCATAATCGGTGCCGGGGCAGTTGTAATTAAGAATATAGAGCAGCCGGGTACTTACGTTGGCATTCCGGCAAAAAGAATTTAGGCTTGTTGCATAACAACAATAGGAGAATACAATGAAAGTATTACTTATTACCCCGTCTTCTCAACAGGTAGTGGGATTTCGGAAGAATTTGATTGAAATGTTGCAGGCAGAGAAACATGATGTGGCGGTGTTGACTTTTGATGATCAGTATAAAGATACGATTCAGGAACGCAGCATCGCGTTTTATTGCGTACCGGATCATAACAGAAGCGTAAATCCTTTGTATGTTCTTTCACTCAAATCAAAGTGTTATCACATTATTAAACAGGTCAACCCGGGTATTGTCTTCACATTTATGCTGAAACCCAATACATTTGGGGTGTTGGCTGCTAAAAAGGCTGGGGTGAAAAAGATCTTCTCCATGGTAGAAGGTGCCGGAGACGTTTTTGTTCATAACAGTTTCAAATGGAATGTTATTCGTAGTGTTGTATGTCATCTTTACAAAAGCTCTTTTCGTCATTGCCAAAGCGTTTTCTTTTTGAATCAAGATGATAGAAAGGAATTTATAGCCAGGGGCCTTGTAAAAGCAGAACAATGCCATGTACTCCATGGAATTGGTGTGGATCTGGAAAAGTATGCATATCGACCTGT
Source organism: Oscillospiraceae bacterium (assembly GCA_016297675.1). Taxonomy (GTDB): domain Bacteria; phylum Bacillota; class Clostridia; order Oscillospirales; family Ruminococcaceae; genus Ruminococcus_C. The sequence goes on along the minus strand of JAEDGE010000215.1, from coordinate 1,572 downwards.
GAAGAACCACAATACCTTTTTAATGGTTGCAAGAATGATAAAAGCAAAAGGGGTATTTGAATACTGTCAGTGCGCGCGAACCGTTAAGCAAAAATATCCCGACGTTATTTTTAATTACCTTGGTCCTGAAGGTACCGTTACAGTGGCAGATATCAGGCAATACATAGAGGATGGCAGTATAAATTATCTGGGAACAACAGATGATGTCCGACCCTATTATGAAAACTGCTTTGTTTGTGTTTTACCATCTTATTATCGTGAAGGGCTGCCTGCATCGATTATGGAAGCCAATGCAGTCGGAAGACCGATTTTAGCAAACAACACAGTGGGTTCCCGGGATGCGGTGGTAGATGGGCAGACCGGTTTCCTTGTAGACAATTCCCATCTTGCCGAAAAAGCGGTGTGGTTCCTTGAACATCCGGAGGAAGCGGAGAAGATGGGGCGTAACGCCAGAAAATTTGCGGAAGAAAACTTCGATCAATTGGAGATTAACAAACAAATTCTGGATATTATTTCCAGCTGAATAGAACAGGAAAAACGGCGGCTGGTATTTCTGCATATGTATGTCTGATGCCCGGATCCCAAAAAGTGACACAAGAGACGATTGAACGTATGGCAGCAACAGGCTATCGCCCCGGAGGAAGCAGAAATACGTTGCTGTTTTATGATGAACAGACGTATCCTGCTGTGTATGAAATGCCGACAGATACAAAGAGTTGGGGGTTTGCATGGAACATATATTTTATTATATTTATTGCGCTGGTATTCTTGGGGTGAAAACCAATGCCGCCGATTTTCGGTGGATCTATGGCAGTGTTGCGCCCGAGGCCTCCCCGGAAGACTATGAAAAATGTGTTCTGAAATTTGATGTTTGTGTTGTGCCTGAGAAACATTTGACACAGCCCCTTGCCTGCGATAGAAGATTCCAGGTATTTACATGGTGTGATAAGACACATACCATTTCTTTCCGAAGAAGATTTCTGCGCCATATACAGACAGGGTACAATATTTGCGTATCCGGAAACACCGTGTCCGCGGAAATTGGCAGGAATTACTTCAAATTTATCCGCTTGCGTATGATGAATCTGCATGGCGTATACTATTTGCTGTCGGACCTTGCCAATGTATTGCTGCTGAAAAATGGTTTTTTGACATTGTATGCAGCAGCAGCCTTTCATGCCTCCATGGGAAAATCGATAGTATGTTTTGCACCGCCCAACACTGGAAAAACCATAACCGCATTGAAACTGTGTGATACGTATGGCTACGCGCTTGTTGGAGAGGATGTGGTGATAACCGATGGGCACCGCATCTATTCCTGCCCTTGGACATGCTCTTACAGAAAAGAGAATAGCCGTACTGATCAGGCCGGCTCCTTTGGAAGAGTAACACAGATTCCCAAGCGAGCTTTTTGCACCGCCTGTGATTTGACAAATATGGTGGTGCTATCCCTTGGGGCAAAGGATATCAGCATGGAGAAACAGCGGATTGCAAGCCGGATTTGCACCCTCAATGGATATCTGTTTCACTACTATGCCTCTCCCATAATCAAGATTCTGGGATACTTTGACC
>JAEDGE010000048.1 GCA_016297675.1 Oscillospiraceae bacterium | reverse complement strand
ATGTAGACGGCAGCGTTTGTGTTATCGTAGAAAATCCGATTGAAACAGAAACCACTACCACTACTACCACAACTGGCGATGGTACAACAACTACAACCACGAGCACCACTACAACCACAACTACGACGAACTCTGATAATCCAGATAATCCACTGGTACCGTTGTATGGTGACGTAAATGTGAATGGTCAGGTAACCATTATCGACGTGGTTCTGCTGAACAAGGCAGTCGCTGGCAAGGTAACACTGTCTGAACAGGCAACACTGAACGCTGACTGCGTACATGACAATGTGATTGATGAACTCGATGCAAAGGCATTGCTTGCATATCTGGTAGGCTGGGACGGCTTTGAAACATTGCCGGTTACCGCTGATGCAGTAAGCACATTGCCACTCTAATCTCAATTTAGACGACTACATCACTCCTAATTCTTTCGGCAATGCCGCTCTTGGAAACGAGGGCGGCATTGTTGTGTTTTACGGAAAAAGAATGTGAAACGGATACCACAATGCAGAAAATCAAATTTCATAAAAAATACAACGGGGTTTTCCGTATAATATTTCGCAAAACCACGGAAAATATGAATAAAATCATGCGATGTAAAGAAGTCAACTATATTTTTCACGACACAAACCGGCTTTTTTGTCCAATATTACGGAAAGAGTTTCGGCAAAATGTACAAATTATCTTTCTTAGTTTTGTGCTGATTTACTGAAAATTCAAAAATAACTTTACAATATTGTGGGCATATGGTATAATAACCACAGTGAGAATTTTCAGAACTTTCTTTGTTGTGCACACAAGAAAAATGGAGAAAGCTGGAGGTTCTGCGTGTCCGGTTTCAAGGGGTTTTCCATTGAAACAGCCAAAAATCTATATTTTTTATCTTTTAAGGAGGATATCTATGCTGAAAAACAAATTCGGTAAGAAGATGCTTGCTTCTGTTATGGCAGCAGCAATGACCGTATCTGCAACGGCAGTGGGTCTGTCTTCTATTACCGCAAGTGCCGCAGTAACCGGTTATGAAGAGCTTGGTTCCGGTACTTTTAACGATGGCGTTGGTCTGCCGTGGCATATCTGCGAGAGTGCGACTGGTACCATGAAGTTCGAAGTAGCAGATGGCTGCTACAACGTCCTGATCACCAATCCAGGTGGTAAGTCTAATAACGGTGAAGGTCGTTGGGACTGTCAGTTCCGTCACAGAGGTCTGACGATTGAAATGGGTCATACTTATCGTATGACATATTCCATTTGGTCGAGCAAGGACGCAAAGATTTATACAAAACTTGGCGACATTACAGATGACGACAAGGAAAACTGGCACCAGAACGGTGAAAAGCTGAACTTGAGCTACTCCGATGTAGAAGGTCTGGATGATCAGGCATTGGTGGACAAGTTGAAGAGTGCTTCTAAGACTGGTGAAAAAGTAGAATACTGGCAGGGCTGGGATGGCTGGAAGAATAGCCCGACTGTAACTGCAAATCAGTGGACAACTTTTGCTTGGGAATTTAAAGTAGAACAGGATTCCGATAATCACTGTCTGACTTCTGAAGGTACTGGTGAATGGACATTCCACCTTGGCGGTACCAGTGATTACAATGACTTCATCTGCTGTGAAGCTGGCACATTGCTGAAGTTTGACAACATGGCTTTGATCGATATGACAGATGATAAGTCCAACTATAATGCGGAAGCAGAATATCAGCCGACTGGTATTGAAGTAAACCAGGTTGGTTACTATCCGCTGCTGAACAAGAAGGCAACTTTGGTTCTGGATGGTCCAGATACCACTGCAAAGACATTTGAAATCAAGGATTCCAGCGGTGCAACTGTATACACAGGCACTACCGATGCTTCCAGAGGCAATCAGATCTGCGATGGTTCTGAAACTTATAACCAGATCATCGACTTCACAGATTTCCAGACAGAGGGTACTGGATACACCATCACTTGTGATGGCAAGACCTCTTTGCCGTTCGATATCGGCAACAATATCTATGACGGTATGACCACCAATGCGATGAACTACTTCTATCAGAACCGTTCTGGTGAAGATATCTTGGCTTCTTACATCACTTCCACTGGTGCAAATGACAGCACAGCAAAGTTGGCACGTGATGGCGGTCATATGCAGGATATGGCTGCTGTTCAGAGCAAGTGGGTTTACATCATTCCAACTGCAAATGATATTGAACAGGGTCAGAGCATTGACGTAACCGGCGGTTGGTATGACGCTGGTGACCACGGTAAGTACGTTGTAAACGGCGGTGTTTCCATGTGGACACTGTTGAATCTGTATGAGAGCGACCTGATGGATGGCGATGCTTCCAAGTGGGCAGACGGTTCTGGTACAGTTGTTGTTCCGGAAAATGGCAATGGTATGCCGGATATTCTGGACGAAGTAAAGGTAGAAGCTGATTTCTTCAATAAGATGCAGAGATCAGACGGCATGGTTTACCACAAGGTTCACGACTACAAGTGGACAGCACTTTGCGTTGCTCCGGCAGATGATCCGCTGGAACGTATCGTAAAGCCGGTTACCTATGCTGCAACCTTGAATTATGCTGCTGCTATGGCACAGTATGCAAGATTGGCAAAGGAATGGGATAGCGACGCTACTACTTATCTGGCAAATGCAGAAAAGGCTTACAAGGCTGCAAAGTCTGCTTATAAGCCGTTCTCCAATGACTGGGGTACTGACCAGTATGCAGACCTTGAATCTCTGTATGCACCAATCGTACAGAATAAGGGTGGTGGCCCTTACGGTGATACTGATGTACTGGATGAATTCTACTGGGCAGCTTGCGAACTGTATATTTCTACAGGCGATGCTTCCTATAAGACAGATTTGATGAGCTATACAGAAGGTGCTGGTGCACTGGGCGTTGATACTGCTCTGTATGGCGGTGAAAACAATGGTACTCGTTCTTCCTTCACATGGGGTACTCTGGCAAGCTTGGGTACATTCTCTCTGTGCGTCAATGCAGATGACATGCTGGCAAAGGGCCTGTTGACTGCTGCTGAAGTAGATACCATTGAGAAGAATGTAAAGCAGGCTGCTGACTACTTCATCGGTCTGGAAGAAGAATCCGACTTTGGTATTCCGTATGTTGGTCATGACTATGAAGCACAGGTTTGGACCGTTGCTGACTATGAAGCTGGCAATGGTGATGAAGGTATTGTTTCTAAGACCTTGACCAATGGTTATGAATGGGGTTCTAACTCCATGGTTATGAACAATGCTATCACAATGGCAATTGCTTATGACATCGACAAGGAAGCAAAGTATATCAATGGTGTTTCCACTGCAATGGACTATATCCTTGGTAGAAACGTAATTGAACAGTCTTATGTAACTGGTTACGGCGAACACGCACTGCAGTATCCGCACCACAGATGGTGGTCTGGTCAGTTGAACTCTACTGACTTCCCGTATGCTCCGGACGGTGTTCTGTCTGGTGGTCCGAACTCTGAGATGCAGGACCCGATGATTCAGGGTGCAGGTTATAAGGCTGGTGCTCTGGCTCCGATGGCTTGCTATCTGGATAACGTAGAAGCTTGGTCTGTAAACGAGTGCACCATCAACTGGAACTCTCCGTTGGTATGGGTTGCATCCTTCTTGGAAGATGAAGCTCCGAATGTAGGTTCTGAAACAACCAGCAACTCTGGCGCAACTACCACTACTACCACTACTACTGCAACCACTACAAGCGGTACAGCTACTACAACAAGTGGCGGCACCACTACAACAAAGGGTTCGAATGATGGTGATGACCTGATTGGTGACGTAAACGTAGATGGTAAGGTTGACCTGACAGATGCAATCTGCATGAACAAGTACCTGGCTGGTCAGATGACCCTGGGTGAACAGGCAATGCGGAATGCAAACTGCGATCAGGTAGATGGTACGCCTACTGTTAATGAAGCAGATGGTACTGCATTGATCAACTATGTTATCATGCTGATCGATTCTCTGCCAGTTTAATCGTAAAATTGTGTAAATCGTTTGATTACGAGTGAAAAAGGGGGACACGCTGGAAACAGTGTGTCCCTTTCTTTTTTGTCAAATATTCTCCTATTTTGAAAATTTGTAAAGAACACTTGACAAACAGCACGAAATGTGGTATCATAATATAAAACCTTATCAAGAGTGGCGGAGGAACAGGTCCGATGAAGCCCGGCAACCTAATTGCAGCAATGCAAAGAAGGTGCCAATTCCTGCGGTTTTTGTACCGAGAGATGAGGATTTCGCATAAACAAACGAAATCAACGCACCTCGGTTATGAGGTGCGTTTTTATTATTATTCTTGAAAGGATGTAGCAATTACAATGAATCAATTTTTGTTTACTTCGGAGTCTGTGACGGAAGGACATCCGGATAAAATTTGCGATCAGATTTCAGATGCTGTTTTGGATGCCATTCTGGAACAGGATGCAACCGCAAGAGTTGCCTGTGAAACGGTTGTGACAACTGGTATGGTACTCTGCATGGGAGAAATTTCTACAACCGCTAAGATCGATATTCCACAGATTGCAAGAGATGTGGTTGTGGATATTGGATATGACCGTGCAAAATTTGGATTTGATGGATATACCTGCTCTGTGTTACAGGCATTGGACAAGCAGTCACCGGATATTGCAATGGGTGTCAATGATGCTTATGAGAGCCGTGGTGGCGTACATCAGGAAACGGGTGCCGGTGATCAGGGAATGATGTTTGGATATGCATGCAAGGAAACAAAGGAACTGATGCCGCTGGGCATTTCATTGGCACATAAACTTTGCATGAAACTGACCGATGTGCGGAAGGAAAAGGTACTGCAATATTTGCGTCCAGATGGTAAAGCACAGGTTACCGTAGAATATGTAGATGGAAAGCCGAAGCGAATTGATGCGGTTGTGCTTTCTGCTCAGCATGCACCGGATGTACAGCTGGAGCAAATTCGTTCTGATTTGCTGCATTATGTCATTCAGCCAATTTTGCCAACAGAAATGCTGGACGAGAACACAAAATATTATATCAATCCGACCGGACGTTTTGTGGTTGGCGGTCCGCAGGGTGACAGCGGTTTGACTGGCAGAAAGATTATTGTAGATACTTATGGTGGAGCAGCACGGCATGGCGGTGGTGCATTCAGCGGAAAAGATCCGACAAAGGTGGATCGCTCTGCTGCTTATGCAGCACGATATATTGCAAAAAATATTGTTGCTGCAGATTTGGCAGATCGCTGTGAGGTACAGCTTGCCTATGCAATTGGCGTTGCACATCCGGTTTCCATTCTGGTGGATACGTTTGGAACTGGCAAGGTTTCGGAAGAAAAGCTGGCTGCGGCTGTGGGAACCATATTTGATCTCACGCCGGATGGCATGATTGAAATGTTGCAGCTGCGGAAACCACAGTATCGAAAACTGGCGGCATATGGACATATGGGCAGAGAAGATCTTGGTGTTGCGTGGGAAAAGTGTGATAAGGTAGATGCTTTGCGGAATGCATTGCAATAAGGAAAAATCAGTCATGTAAAAAACGGGAGAATGCGATGGACATTCTCCCGTTTTATTTGTGATATGGTAACTTTTTTAGAATCCACTGCAATAGAATTGGTAAGCCATAGAGCAGCCCCCAGATAGCCGCAATTAAAACCGGAAATCCAATCCAATAGAGCGATTCGCCGAACCAGTTTGCAAACCATACCAATGGGGATCCCTTTGAAGGCTTGGACAAAAAGAAAAAATTCGTTCCCCATTGTCGATTGCACCATGCCACAACGACACTACATCCGGCAAGTGTGGTAAAGCTGAGCGGAAGTCTGTGCCAGTTTGGCTGTAATGTCCCATCTGCAAGCAGCAGTACAGGAAGTAGTAATAATAGCGTATGCAGCACAAAGCTATGGAGACAGAAAAAATTCCAGAGCGGCAGACGATTCCAATTTGGAAACAGGAGTGCCAACAGTGTGCCTGGCAGGGAAAGGCTATAAAGCAGTTCTCCGAAATAGGCACAGGGTTTCCAAACGTAGAAGAGATAAAAAAAGATAGAAAGTCCACAGAGATCCAACGGTAGATATTGCATACCAAATTGTCTGGTCGCCAGAAGAATCCCCTGTTTCAGGATTTCTAATAACAGCAACGCCGTGACAATCCCCCATTGCCAGAGGCGTTTTTGTGTGCTATGTCGATAAAGGCGAATGCATAACACAAGGACACAGCAGATGAACAGCAAGATTACAAGATGTGTTGTATGGAATAATGCAAATCCGTTGCCGTCTGGTATCTGTTCTTGTGCGGTTAAGAAATCCATTTGCACTGCCCCCCTTTTTGAATCATAGGATGTTGTCCCAATTGGTAATTGTGTAGTGGGGAACGCATTTGATTGAAAAATTGCTCTGCCGCATTTCTACAGCAGAGCAGACTTATTTGTATGTTTTGGCATTACTTTGTGCCAAACATTCTGTCACCAGCATCACCGAGACCCGGTACAATGTAACCTTCTTCGTTAATGCCTTCATCCATGCCAGCACAATAAATATCCACATCCGGATGTGCAGTTTCCAGAGCTTCCTTGCCTTGTGGACTACAGAGAATGCAGAGGAATTTGATATTCTTAACTCCCATATCCTTCAAATCCTGAATGGCAGTGATCGCAGAAATACCAGTTGCCAACATGGCATCAATGACGACGACTTCTCGTTCTGAAATATCATCCGGCATTTTGGAATAGTACTTGACGGCATCGTGTGTGCCCGGTTCGCAGAAAATACCAATATGACCGATTTTTGCAGCTGGAATCAGGGAAGTAACCCCTTCAATCAGCCCCAGACCGGCACGCAGAATCGGTACAAATGCCAGTTTTTTACCGGAGATGATTTTTGTTTCTGCCCATCCCTGTGGGGTTTCCATCTTGACGGTTTTCAGCGGCAGATCTCGCATGGCTTCGTAGCAGATTAACATTGCCGTTTCTTCTGTGAGTTCCCGAAATTCTTTTACGCCAGTGCCCTTGTTTCGCATCAAAGAGAGTTTATGCTGTACAAGCGGATGTGTTACAACGTGTAATGCCATAGTGATTTCCTCCTGTGATTAAAAATGATTTTCCATATCTTGTATCATTGCTACTCGTTTTTCATGACGACCGCCTTCAAACGGCGTATTCAAAAACAAGTCTACTAATTCCAATGCAACACCACTGCCGAGTGTTCTTGCCCCCATACAGATGATATTCGCATCGTTGTGCAGCCTTGTATATTTGGCAGAAAAATGGTCTGCACACAGTGCAGCCCGTACACCACGTACCTTATTGGCAGCGATGGACATACCGATTCCCGTACCGCAAATCAAAATCCCTTTATCCTCTGGATTTGCAGCGACAGCCTTTCCGACCGCAGCGGCAATTTCCGGATAATCCGCACGGCTGCCGTCACAGCCCAGATCTTCTACCGTATAATTCTGTTCCAAGAGCATCGCAAGCACTTCTAACTTGAGTGCATATCCGGCATGATCACAGCCGATCCAAATTTTCATAATCGTACACACCTCTTTTTTCCTACAGCAAAAATATATGGATATTTTCACAGTGAATATTCTTAGTATAGCACAAATTTACGAAAAATGCAATGGATTTCAATGAAATTTTATGATTTGTGCATGGTTTTCTATGTGCTGCGTATGAAAGTATTTTAAGTAAAAGAATGAGTGTGCCGGCTGATTTAAAAAATGGACTTCCCATAATGCCGCTTTTATGAATTATTTTCTGTTTGTGCAGAATGTTCCTTTTTCTTGCGGATAAAAATAAATCCGACAAGGAGCAGACTTCCCACTGTATAACATACAATATCATTTCGATCAAATTGTGTTCCTATCAGTGTGCGGAAAAATGGGTTGTTTTCCAGTCCGAGCAACTCCACAATGTGGATTCCCTGCATGACCTCAACCAGTATAGCAAACAAGAAAACCCCTATACATACGATATAGGGACTACAGCGATTTGCAAGAAAGATCTGTACAAAGCTGTACACTGCCCATACTACTATCACATCTCCCAGATACGGGCGGATGAAGGAATCATTTATGAAACATGCAATCAGTACTTCTATTATAATAAGCAGCAGGAAAAGGAGGAAATATACGGTTCTTGAGGGGAGATTCTTTTTCATATAGAAGCCCTCTGCTGCCGATCCTTTTCCGCCTTAACCAGCTGCAAATAGTTTGCCTCCAGCTGTTCCGGTGTCTGTGGTTCGTGGTATCTTGCAGCCAGACATAGACCAGTTGCATTTTGCAGCCGGACGGCTGCCGGAGCGAGCATCATTGTTTCACCGGTAAACTGCATTGCAGCATCACCAGTCATTAAAATTGATACCGCTTGCTGCTGCAAAATACCTGCCCATTCCGTTGTATCATACAGACCATCTTTCACAACCGATTGCAGTTTGCCATTTTTATTCTGATATAAACCGGCATAGACCAGATTTTGTCTTGCCTTCATCACGGCACTGCAAAGCCCGTCAGCGGTTGCTGCCTGATAGGCGAGGGATTCCAGCGTAGAAATGCCGAAACAGGGCAAATGTAAGGCAAATGCCATTGCTTTGACGGCTGCAACGCCAATCCGCAGTCCAGTATAGGAACCGGGACCAACGGCAACGGCAATTCCATCTAAATCGGATGGAGTCAGTCCACAGTCCTGTAAGGTGCGTTCCACCAACGGCAGAATCACCTGTGAGTGGGTCTTTTTTGTATACAGGCATTGCTGCGATAAAAAAATATCCTGTTCTGTGTCATACAGTGCGACCGCTGCCACACTGCCCGAAGTGTCCATTCCCAAGTACCGCAAAACGGCTGCCTCCTTCTATGGTAATCTGCCGTGCCGTTTCGGAGAGCGGCTGCAACGTGACACGAATCACGTTGTCCGGCAGACAGTCTGCAATATTTTCCGCCCATTCGACGGCGAATACATTTTCCGCCAGCGGATAATCATAAAAGCCGGTTGTTTCCAGTGATTCTGCACCCTGAATGCGGTACATATCGAAATGGTAAAGGGAAAGTGTTCCGGTTCCGTGATATTCGTTGACAATCGCAAAAGTAGGGGAGGCGACCACATCCGGCAGCCCCATTCCTTTTGCTAGACCACGGGTAAAGGTGGTCTTTCCGGCACCCAGACCGCCGAAATAGGCGATACAGTCACCGGCTTGCAGCAGCGTTCCCATTTGTTCCGCTATCTGCATAGTTTCCGTAGCAGAGTATGTGGTAATTACGATTTTTTGCATAGCGGTTCCATCTCCTCTGCGGATGCAATGAGTGGTTTTCCGTCACGGTCAAGCAGCGGTGTCAGACCGCCGCTAGAGCCATTCATCCGGTACAGGTACTGCACACCAGTTTTCCGATCTACCCAGATTTCCAGATAATTGTTTCCCAGTGTTGCACTGCCCTGCTTATAGATTTTCGTGAATCGATTGGATTCCATGGTGTGATACTCCTTTAAAACAAGCCGGAAATATGCCCTTCGTTGTCGCAGTCGATTCGCAGGGCAGCCGGTGACTTCGGCAGACCTGGCATGGTCATGATGTTGCCGGTTAAGACAACCACGAATCCTGCACCAGCGGATAAGGTCATATCTCTGACTGTAATATTGAAATTGGTTGGATGCCCCAATTTGGTCGGATCATCGGAAAGGGAGTACTGTGTTTTGGCAATGCACACAGGCAGCTTGTCAAAGCCCAGTGCCGTAATTTGCTCCATGGCTTTCTTTGCCGGAGCGGTAAAGGTGACACCATCTGCCCGATAGATTTCCTTTGCAATTCGTTCTACTTTTTCTGCAATCGTCAATTCCGTGTCGTAGAGAACATGGAAATCAGATGGTTTTTCTTCGATGGTGCGGCAGACGGTTTCTGCCAGTGCTCTGCCGCCTTCTCCGCCCTTTGCGAAGACCTCTGCCAGTTCGCAGGACGCACCCAGCGATGCACAGAAATCCTGTACAAACTGCAATTCTGCATCTGTGTCTGTGTGGAACCGGTTGATGGCAACTACAACCGGCACACCATATTTCTGCATATTTTCAATGTGCACTTGTAAGTTGACAATGCCTTTTTTCAGGGCATCCAGATTTTCTGTGGTCAACTCTGCCTTCGGCACACCGCCATTATACTTCAATGCCCGTACCGTTGCAACCAGTACGACGCAGTCCGGTTTCAGACCGCCGTAGCGACATTTGATGTCGAAGAATTTTTCTGCTCCCAAGTCCGAACCGAATCCGGCTTCTGTGACGCAGTAGTCTCCCAGTTTCAGAGCCAGTTTGGTTGCCCGAAGGGAGTTACAGCCGTGGGCAATGTTGGCGAACGGGCCGCCATGAATCAGAGCTGGTGTGTGTGCCAGTGTCTGTACCAGATTCGGCTTCAGAGCATCCTTGAGCAGGGCAGTCATTGCACCAGCAGCTCCTAAATCCTTTGCATAGACCGGATTGCCATCTAAATCGTAGGCAACCAGAATTTGACCAAGCCGCTTTTTCATATCTGCCAAATCCGAGGACAGGCAGAGGATTGCCATAACTTCGGAAGCAACGGTAATCTGGAAGCCGTCCGACCGTGGAATGCCGTCTACCTTGCCGCCCAGACCGATGACAATGTTTCGCAGAGCCCGGTCATTCATGTCCAGTACTCTCTTGAGCAGAACTCGCCGCTGGTCAATCCGCAATTCGTTGCCCTGTTGCATATGATTGTCCAACATGGCACAAAGCAAGTTATTGGCAGCCGTGATGGCGTGCATATCGCCAGTGAAGTGCAGATTGATGTCTTCCATCGGAACCACCTGTGCATAGCCGCCGCCGGCAGCACCACCTTTTATGCCGAATACTGGACCAAGAGAGGGTTCTCTCAGTGCCAGAACCGACTTTTTACCGATGCATCGCAGGGCATCTGCCAGACCCACACTGACAGTCGTTTTTCCCTCACCGGCTGGAGTGGGGTTAATGGCTGTCACCAGAATCAGTTTCCCATTTGGTTTCTGTTCCAGCTTTTGAAACAGTTCTTCCGAGAGTTTTGCCTTATAGTGACCATAGTACTCAATATCGTCCTCTTCGATGGAAAGAGCGGATGCAATTTCCCCGATTTTTTTCATGGTTGCCTGTTGTGCAATTTCAATATCTGATAACACGATAATCCCTCCTGTAGCGTTTTCCAATCAGAAAAAATACACTTCTATTATACCGCATTTTTCGCCAAAAAGCAAGCATTCCGTACAGGTTTGGGGATTTTGTGCAAAACGGGTTGCTTTCCGGAACAACATTGTACAGCATGGCAAAATTGCCGGGAGCAGGCATATTTTTTGTCTATCGTGCATATATTATTTTTTGTATAGCAGGATAGTTTGTTGGAATGCATGTGAAAAATTGGATGACAAGATGTGTGTGGACAATGCTCTGGGCTGGTAAATTTTAAAAGGGAGGAAGATGGAAAGATGAAAAAGGAGTATTTGATGCGATGAAAAAATATGCTGTATTCTTTTTGTTTCCCGTATTCTTTTTCACGAGTTGTGCACAGCCATCCAAGCTGGAAACGGCACCGTCCAATGCACTGTTCTGTGAGAACATTTCAGAAAATGTACAAACCATACAGCATTTGCATCTTTCAGCGGAAAAAGCGGACGAGCCGCAGACAATGTTATCTGTTTCTGCGGACACGCCTTATGGTATGTGGTTTACAGCGATGGATTATGCAGAGATTTTGAATGGAAAAACAGAAAGCGAATTTCAGGCAGCGGTGCAGGAGCGGTTTCAGAATGCCAAAGACATGGGAATCAATACAGTTTTCGTACAGGTACGGGCATTTGCAGATGCGTACTATCCTTCTGTTTATTATGCAGCTGGTCTTTCTATGTCGGAAGACTGTTCCTATGACCCGCTGCAAATCATGTCGACAGAGGCACATGCGATGGGACTTTCCTTTCATGCTTGGATCAACCCACTTCGCTGCCAAACGGATGCACAAATGGAAGAGATGTCGGAACAATATCCCATAAAACAGTGGTACTTAGATGCAGAGAAAAATGGGAATTGGATTGTGAAATGGGAAGAACGCTGGTGGCTGAATCCAGCTTATCCAGAGGTACGGCAGCTGATTGCAGATGGTGTGACAGAGCTGGTTACCAATTACGAGATAGACGGCGTGCAGATAGACGATTATTTTTACCCCACAACAGACCCTGCTTTTGATGCCGCTGCTTTTCAGGAAAGCGGTGCAGAGGAGCTGTCTGTCTGGCGGAAAGAGCAGTGTAATGCGATGGTACAGGAACTATATCAGGCGGTGAAGGCAGCCGACAGCAGTGTGTTATTTGGTATCAGTCCACAGGGCACGCTGAGCGGCAATGAACAGCAGTGTGCAGATGTAGAAACTTGGTGCAGTACTGCCGGATATTGTGATTATATTTTACCGCAGCTGTACTTTGGATTACAGAATACCTCGGCTCCTTTTGCAGACATGGCAGCACTGTGGGCAGAGATGACAACCTGTCCAGATGTATCTCTTTGGATTGGGATTTGTACGTATAAGCTTGGGCAGGAAGACCCGTGGGCAGGAGACGGTGTGACGGAATGGCAGACCGATCCACACATTCCCTCCAAAGAGATCACATTATTGTTATCTATGGAGAAGATAGATGGGATTGCCATTTATGATTATGCCTCTACGTTTGAACCGGAAACAAGTATGCAGGAAGTGCTGGCATCGGAGCGGCAGCAAATGCAGACGCTGCTACAGGAAAATTAAAAAAGCGGGAGAGTGCTGACACATTCTCCCGTCTTTTGTAAAAATGGCTGTTGGTTATACATATTAAAATGTCTCGTAGACAACGGTTTCAGAGAGTGGTTTCCGTAAGCCCTCTTCGTCATGGCGGTTTGGCGATTTCGGAGCATCGTCAGTATAGCCAAGAGCCAGAATGTTAACGGGTCTGTAGTTGTCCGGAATGTGAAATGCTTCCCGAACGATTTCTGGCCAGAATCGGCAAATCCAAAGCGAAGCAACATTCTTTTCCGTTGCAGCAAGAATCATATGACTGGTTACAATCGTTGCATCAATATCGGCAATGTTAAAGTCATCGCCTTTTCTTGTCCATGCGGCTTCTGGTTCGGTACAGATCACTAAAACAGTCTGTGCATTGTAAAATTTTGTAACTTTTTCCATTTTAGCAAGCCCTTCTTTGGAGCGGACAACTAAAATGTGTTGTGGTTGATTGTTTACCCCTGTTGGAGCAACACGACCACATTCCAGAATGTACTGTAAGATTTCCTCTGGTACTTGCTGGTCGTTGAAATTCCGGACAGAGCATCGTTTTTTTGCAAGTTCTAAAAATGACATCGCAATGACCTCCCATAATCAATAAGGTAACTTTATTATAGCATAATATGCGGTGGCTTGCAAGTGCAATGGAGGAGCAGATTACGGAAATCAATTTTTGATGGTATCAATTTTACGCCGCAGGCGACTGCGGTCAAGCTGGCTCAGCTTGGC
>JAEDGE010000047.1 GCA_016297675.1 Oscillospiraceae bacterium | reverse complement strand
GAAGATCTTCCGCAGCAGGCAATTGTCAGTGCATTCAGAAAATACAGCAAATAAGGAGGCATAGGCAATGCGGAGAATTGGTGTTTTTGTATGCCACTGTGGTACGAATATTGCGTCAACAGTTGACGTAAAAGCCGTTGCAGAAACGCTGGGAAAAGAACCAGCTGTTGTATTTGCAACAGATTATCCGTACATGTGTTCAGAGGCAGGACAAAACATAATCAAAGAGGCAATCAAGGAACATAAGCTGGAGGGCGTTGTAGTATGCTCCTGCTCTCCGAGAATGCACGAAGCAACTTTCCGGAAAGCAGTTGCTTCTGCGGGCTTGAACCCATATATGCTGGAAGTGGCAAATATACGGGAACAGTGTTCTTGGATTCATAAGGATAAAGAAGAGGGTACTGCAAAGGCAATTGTACTGGGACGTGCAGCCATTGCGAAGGTACAGCTCAACGCACCGCTGACCGCTGGCGAAAGCCCAGTTGTGAAGCGTGCACTGGTCATCGGTGGTGGGATTGCTGGTATTCAGACCGCTCTGGATATTGCAGAAGCCGGCTATCCGGTTGACATTGTAGAAAAAGAACCGACCATCGGCGGTAAGATGACACAGATTGATAAGACATTCCCGACACTGGACTGCTCTTCCTGTATTCTGACACCGAAAATGGTAGAATGTTCACAGAATGAAAATATTACCATCTATTCTTACAGTGAAGTAGAAGCAGTCACTGGATTTGTCGGAAACTTCAGTGTAAAAATTCGCCGGAAAAAGCGGTATGTAGATGAAACAAAGTGTACAGGCTGTGGCATTTGTACAGAAAAGTGCCCGGTTAAGAATGTGCCAAGTGCATATGATTTGGGTCTGAAGAACCATCGTGCAATCTATATTCCGTTTGCACAGGCAATTCCAAATGTGGCTGTTATTGATGCAGATTACTGCAACAAGCTGACCAAGGGTAAGTGCGGAATCTGTTCCAAGTTCTGCTCTGCTGGAGCAATCAACTATGAACAGGAAGATCAGATTGTAGAAGAAAAGTATGGTGCAATCATTGCAGCAACTGGCTACAATCCGATTTCTTTGGATGGCTATGATGAATATGCTTATTCTCAGAGCAAGGATGTTGTAACTTCTCTGGAATTTGAGCGAATTCTGAAGGCAGACGGTCCGACAGAGGGACATCTGGAACGGCTTTCTGACGGCAAGCAGCCGAAGACAATTGTATTTGTACAATGTGTCGGCAGCAGACAGTCTGCAGATGCTGCACACGGCGGATGCGGAAAAGAATATTGTTCCAAGATTTGCTGTATGTATACAGCAAAACATGCCATGTACTGCCGTGAAAAGTATCCGGATACAGACGTTTATGTCTTCTACATTGACGTGCGGACACCAGGTAAGAACTATGATGAGTTTTATCGCCGTGCCGTAGAACAGTATGGTGTACATTATATCAAGGGTATGGTTGGTAAGGTTGCACCGCAGGCGGATGGTTCGCTGATGGTACAGGCTTCCGATCTGCTGTCCAACGAACAACTGCACATTAAGGCAGATATGGTTGTACTGGCTGCTGCGATTGAGCCGAATAAGTCTGCTCGTCCGCTGGCAACGATGCTGACAGCAAGTATGGATACCAATGACTTCTTTACTGAAGCACATGCAAAGCTGCGTCCGGTAGAATCTCCGACCGCTGGCGTATTCCTGTCCGGTGTTTGTCAGGGGCCAAAGGATATTCCAGAAACCGTTTCACAGGCAAGTGCCGCAGCGGCAAAAGCACTGGGTCTGTTGGCAAAGGACAAGCTCTCCTGCAATCCATGTGTCGCACATTCTGATGAGATGATGTGTAACGGCTGCTCCAGCTGTGCAAATGTTTGCCCATATGGTGCGATTACGTATTCTGATAAGGAATTCCGTGGACCGAACCGGACAACGCTCATTCGCCGTGTGGCATCTGTCAATGCGGCAGTTTGTCAGGGTTGTGGTGCATGTACGGTTGCATGTCCGTCCGGTGCAATGGATTTGAAGGGCTTCTCAACCAGTCAAATTATGGCGGAGGTAGACGCAATATGCAAGTAAATAATGAATTCAAGCCGAAAATTGTTGCCTTTTGCTGCAACTGGTGTTCTTACGCTGGTGCAGATTTGGCAGGTACCAACCGTGCAAATTATCCGGCAGATGTAAAAATTATCCGTGTCCCATGCTCCTGCCGTGTCAATCCGATTTTCATTTTGCGGGCATTCCAGCGTGGTGCAGACGGTGTTATCCTCTGTGGATGCCACCCGGGTGACTGTCACTACACAACCGGAAACTATTATGCACGCCGGAGAATGACAATGCTCTTCTCCATGTTGAATTATCTTGGAATTGAAAAAGAAAGAACCAGAGTGGAATGGGTTTCCGCTGCGGAAGGTGCAAAGTTTGCAGAAACCATGAACGAATTCACGGAAACGATTCTCAAGCTGGGTGAAAATAAGAGATTGGAGGATCTGAGATGCAAGAAGGAATGGTAAAAAGAGCCTCCGAATTGCTCGCAGACGGTACTGTTGTACGAGTGCTGGGCTGGAAGAACGGCGAATTTGTCTATGACCCGACACCGGCTGTATTTGAGTCTGTAGAAGCACTGAGCGATTTTGTATATAATGATTTCTGTGCAAGCAATCTTTCCAAGTATTTGGTTGCCCTTTCCAAGAAGGAAGGCAAAACACTGGTATTCCTGAAGCCGTGTGATTCCTATAGCTTTAATCAGCTGTTGACTGAACACCGTGTAGATCGGGAAAAGGTTTACATCATCGGTATTTCCTGTGATGGCAAGGTAGATGAGAGCAAACTGCGTGCACAGGGTGCAGAAGGTGTAACTGGCATTGCAACAGACGGCGATACCATTACAGTTTCTACGCTGTATGGCGATGTACAATTGAAAAAGGCAGACGTCATTGCAGAACGTTGTGTGACCTGCAAGAGCAAGAAAGTTGTTGCCTATGATGAAATGATGGGTGAAAACGGAGAAGAAAATCCGGATTGCGGCAGATTTGATCAGGTAGCAGCATTGGAAGCAATGACACCAGACGAACGGTTTGCATTCTGGAGAAACGAACTTTCCAAGTGTATTCGCTGCAATGCTTGTCGGAATATCTGTCCGGCTTGTACTTGTGAGCAGTGCGTCTTCGACAATCCGAAGTCTGGTATTTCCCAGAAGGCAGCGGCAGATTCCTTTGAAGAAAATATGTTCCATATTATTCGGGCATTCCATGTAGCTGGCAGATGTACCGACTGTGGCGAATGCTCCAGAGTATGTCCGCAGCACATTCCGTTGCACTTGCTGAATCGGAAGTTCATCAAGGAAATGAATGAATGCTACGGCGAATATCAGGCTGGTGCAGAAGCTGGTAGCCGTGCACCGCTCGTAAACTTTACACAGGAAGACTGTGAACCGAGCATTGTTTATACAAAGGAGGCGAGCAAGTAATGAAAAAAATTTCTCTGACAAAGCTGGATGAATTTTTTGCCGCTGTTGCTGCTTCTCAGAATTTGTATCTGCCGGTTGATGGTGCAAAGGGTGCAGAGTACAGTCTCTGGACGGAAGGAACGGTCATGAGCAAGGCGTATAATACGCTTCGCAGTGCAAAGGATTTCTTCTTTCCACAGGTAGAAACACTGGCTGCATTTAAGGTAAACGGAAAGAACATTGAAGTAGAAGACGTGCGGAAAGAAACAGAGGATTTTGTAGTATTCGGTGTACGGGCGTGTGATGCGAAGAGCTTTGAAATTCTGGATTCTGTTTATTTGGCAGATCCGGTGGACAGCTATTATGCATCCAGACGGGAACATGGTGTCATTATGACGCTCTCCTGCAAGAAGCCGACAGAAACTTGTTTCTGTAAAGCATTTGGCATTGATGCAGCCAATCCGGGCGGGGACGTTTCCTGCTGGATGACAGACAGTGAACTGTTGTTGCAAGCCACTACCGAAAAGGGCGAGGCACTGTTGGCATCCCTTTCTATACTGGAAGAGGCAGATGACAACGCTGCAGATTCAGAAAAAGAAAAGCTGCAAACCATTCTGGACAAGCTGCCGCTTGGCAATCTTTCTACAGAATCGTTTGGCGGCGATAAACTGATGGCACTGTTTAACTCTGATAAGTGGGAAGCTCTGTCAGAGTCCTGTCTGGCGTGCGGTACTTGTACTTTTGTCTGCCCGACCTGCCAGTGTTATGATATTCGGGACTATGATACTGGTCACGGTGTACAGCGGTTCCGCTGCTGGGACAGTTGTATGTACTCTGACTTTACCTTGTGTGCACACGGCAATACCCGTAACACACAAATGCAGCGGTTCCGTCAGCGGTTTATGCATAAGCTGGTATACTATCCAGCAAATAATAACGGTGTATTTGGTTGTGTCGGCTGCGGCAGATGCCTCAGAAGCTGTCCGATTTCCATGAACATCGTGAAAGTTATGAAAGCACTGGAGGGATAAAAAGGATGAGACCAGAAACTTTAATTCCGAAGATCGGTGTGGTAACAGACATTCGTGTGGATACCCCAGATGTAAAGACTTTCCGTGTTGTTGGTTTGGACGGCAAAAAGGTGTTTGAACATATTCCGGGTCAGTGTGCCATGCTGTCTGTTCCGGGTGTTGGAGAAGGCATGTTCTCCATTACTTCTTCACCAACCAATGAAGCATTCATGGAATTCAGCATCAAGAAGTGCGGCTGTCTGACCAGCTGGCTGCACATGATGGATGTTGGGCAGCAAATTACTATTCGTGGACCGTATGGAAATGGCTTTCCGGTAGAATCCGCTCTGAAGGGCAAGGATCTGCTGTTCATCGCCGGCGGTATCGGTCTGGCACCGCTGCGTTCTGTCATCAACTATGTACGGGACAAGAAGGAAAATTACGGAAGCGTACACATTATTTACGGCTCTCGTTCTGCTGATGATCTGGTAGATTATCAGGAAATTCTGAACGAGTGGCAGACAGATGAAAATGTCAAAGTGGATTTGACCATTGACCGTCCGCAGGAAGGCTGGGATGGCCATGTTGGCTTCATTCCGAGTTTTGTAGAAGAACTGAAGCCGGATCTGAGCCGGACAGTTTTGATCTGCGGTCCGCCGATTATGATCAAGTTCACACTGGACGGTCTGAAGAAAATGGGCTTTCAGGAGTCACAGGTTTATACCACAATGGAGCTGCGTATGAAGTGTGCAATCGGAAAATGTGGTCGTTGCAATATCGGCAACAAGTATGTCTGCAAGGATGGACCGGTTTTCCGTTTTGATGAGCTGTCTACACTGCCGAACGAATATTAATGGAAAAGGAGAATTCACATGGAACAGATGGTTAATGTTTTCATTATGGGCAAACAGTACAAGGTTCCAGCAAGCCTGACCATCATGAAAGCGTTTGAATATGCGGGTTATAAACTGATCAGAGGCTGCGGATGCCGGAATGGTTTCTGTGGTGCTTGTGCAACCGTTTACCGCATCAAAGGGGACAGAGAACTGAAGGTATGTCTGGCATGTTCCACACAGGTGGAAGAGGGTATGTGTCTGACACAGCTGCCGTTCTATCCGCTCATTAAGGAAGTTTATAACATTGAAGAAGTGAAGCCAACGGAACAGGTGATGATGCAGCTGTATCCGGAAATCTATGCTTGTATCGGCTGTAATTCCTGTACCAACAGCTGTACACAGGAATTAAATGTAATGCAGTACATTGCTTATGCACAGCGTGGCGAATATGAAAAATGTGCAGAAGAATCGTTTGACTGTGTTATGTGTGGCTGCTGTTCTACTCGCTGTCCGGCTGGGATTTCTCATCCGCAGGTTGCCATGCTGGCAAGACGGTTGAACGGTAAGTACATTGCTCCGGCTTGTGGTCATCTGGCAGACCGTGTAGAAGAAATTGCTTCCGGCAAGTGTGAAGCAGCAATTCGTGCAAACATGGCATTGTCTGATGCAGAAATCCGTGAAATGTACAATAATCGTGAGATTGAAAAGTAAGGAGGTGCGGCATCATGTATACAGAAGAAATGCTGGAATCCATTAAGCTGGTAGAAGCTGCGAGAGAAGCAAATGCGGCGATGGAACCAAGAAGAATGACCGCAGAAGAAAAGGAACAGGTTCTGAAAGAAAACCATCCGGATTATCGGGAAGATCAGTTTGATGTTCTGAGCGTTGGTCCGAACAAGGGCGAGAAAGCACCAAAGGAACTGGTTAAACTGTTGCAGTCCGACAGCCGTTTGAAGGATAATCTGCCGGATCTTTCCTGTCCGGATTATGAAACCGATGTTCTGATCATTGGCGGCGGCGGTGCCGGTGCATCTGCTGCCATTGAAGCAGACGAAGCTGGTCAGAAAGTTATGATGGTTACCAAGCTGCGGATTGGTGATGCAAATACCATGATGGCAGAAGGTGGCATTCAGGCTGCGGATAAGCCAAACGATTCTCCGGCACAGCATTTTCTGGATGCTTACGGCGGCGGTCACTTTGCAGCGGATAAGGAACTGGTTTACAAGCTGGTAACAGAAGCACCGGATTGTATTCAGTGGCTGAATAAACTGGGCGTAGAGTTCGATAAGGACAAAGACGGCAATATGATTACTACACACGGTGGGGGTACTTCCAGAAAGAGAATGCACGCTGCAAAGGACTATTCCGGTGCAGAAATCATGCGGACTCTGCGGGATGAAGTTCTGAACCGTCAGATTCCGGTCATTGACTTTACCTCTGCCATTGAACTGATTCTGGATGACAAGGGTCACTGTGCTGGTGCGGTTCTCCAGAATATGGAAACTGGTGAAATTCTGATTGCAAAGGCAAAAGTAGTTGTTATTGCTACCGGTGGTGCAGGCAGAATGCACTATCAGGGATTCCCAACTTCTAATCACTATGGTGCAACTGCAGATGGTCTGGTACTGGCATATCGTGTTGGTGCCCCGCTGCGTGAACAGTATACTTTGCAGTATCACCCGACTGGTGCGGCTTTCCCAGAACAGATTTTCGGTGCATTGGTAACAGAAAAAGTTCGTTCTCTGGGTGCAAAGCTTGTAAACGTAAAGGGCGAAGTATTTATGAATCCGCTGGAAACCCGTGATGTAACCGCTGCAACAGTCATTCGTGAATGCCGTCGTGGCAATCAGGTGAATACACCGGGTGGTCAGGGTGTTTGGTTGGATACCCCAATGATTGATTTGAAAAACGGCGAAGGCACCATTGAAAAGAGAATTCCGGCAATGTTGCGGATGTTCGGCAAGTATGGTATTGATATTCGGAAGCAGCCAATCATTATCTATCCAACACTGCACTATCAAAATGGTGGTGTAAAGGTTGGTACAGATAGCCAGACCTGTGTAGAAAACCTGTTTGTTGCAGGGGAAGCAGCTGGTGGTGTACATGGCGAAAACAGACTGATGGGTAACTCTTTGCTGGATGTAATCGTATTTGGCAGAAATGCTGGTAAGTATGCAGCTGCAAAGGCAAAGGATGTCGTAGTTGGCAAGCTGACACTGGATCATGTTGCAAAGTTTGAAAAGGAATTGGAAGAGGCAGGTATTACACCAGATACTGTTTCTCCGATGCTGCTGCCGGATTATACCAGAAAAGTAAATGACTAAGTATTTTTCTTCTGGGAAAACGATGGTTTAAAAGTGATTTTTCTTGATAAAAGGCAAGGCCGCCTTTGGTGCGTGCCTTGCCTTTCTTTTCATAATAGGGGCTGATAAAAATGGACAGTATAAATAAAATAATAGAAAAAATTGACGGCTTTGTGTGGGGCATTCCGCTGATTGTTTTAATCATGGCGTGTGGTGTTTGGCTTACCATTCGCTGCTGCGGATTACAATTTCGGCATCTTGGAAAAGCCTTAAAATTCATGGTAAAAAATGAATCAGATGGTGATGGAGAAGTTTCCAGTTTTGCCGCACTTTGTACCGCACTTTCTGCGACCATTGGTACAGGAAATATCGTTGGGGTTGCCACGGCAATGGCTGCCGGTGGACCAGGTGCATTATTTTGGATGGTAATTGCGGCTTTACTTGGTATGGCAACGAAATATGCAGAAGGTTTTCTTGCTATCAAGTATCGTACAATTGATGCTGAGGGACATTATCATGGTGGACCATTCTATTATATTGAACGTGGAATGGGTGAACGGTGGAAGTGGCTGGCAAAGTTATTTGCAATTTTTGGTGCATTGGCTGGTCTGATGGGGATCGGTACCATTACACAGATCAATGGGATTACCTCTGCTGCAAATAATTTTTTCGATGCAGAGGGAACACATATTGCATTTAGCTTATTTGATCACGATTACACATGGACAACCGTGATCAGTGGTCTTTTGGTAACAGTATGTGTTGCATTGGTGATCATTGGTGGATTGAAGAGAATTTCCAAGGTTTCACAGGTTGTGGTACCGTTTATGGCAATTTTATATGTGATCTGTGTGTTAGTTATCATCATTACCAATATTACAAAGTTACCGAGTGCATTATTGGAAATTGTAGAAAGTGCATTTGGTATGCGAGCAGCAGCCGGCGGTGCATTGGGCGCCATGATGATTGCATTGCAAAAGGGTGTTGCAAGAGGGATTTTCTCCAATGAAGCTGGCTTAGGTTCTGCACCAATTGCTGCCGCTGCTGCACAGACAAAGGAACCAGTACGGCAAGGTTTGGTTACAATGACTGGTACCTTTATTGATACTGTTGTTATTTGTACGATGACAGGTCTTTCCATTGTCATGGCTGGTTCTTGGGCAGATCCCAATCTGGAAGGGGTAGAAATTACTACCGCAGCATTCCAGAGTGGTTTGCCAATCGGTGGACAATTTCCGGTATTTATCCTAATGATCTGTCTGGTGTTCTTTGCCTTTACCACTATTCTTGGGTGGAGTTATTATTCAGAACGTTGTCTTTCCTATGTGATTGGTTCTCGAAAGTCCACGACTGTTTTATTCCGTTGGTTGTATATTGTCGCTGTCTTTATTGGACCGTATCTGACAGTAGAAGCAGTTTGGAATATCGCAGATATTTTCAACGGATTGATGGCATTGCCGAATATTATTGCATTGATTGCACTTTCTGGAGTCATTGCAAAAGATACGAAAGCTTACTTTAAAAAGAGTGCATTGCAAAAATAAGAAATACTTAAAATTGTACAATAATAGAAAAGCAGACGCTGCGATGAAATCAACACAGCCTCTGCTTTTTATTTGCATTTCTAAATGTATTAAATAATATTTTCAGGTTCAATATCTATATTTTCTTCAATTGGGATAATTTCCAATACAATGCAAGTCACATTATCAATACCGCCATAATTAACAGCTGTTTGTACCAATACAGCGGCTTCATTAAAATAATTTTGTGATAAAATATCCTGTATCTCCTGTTCGGAGCACATATCCACCAGACCATCCGTACACAGAAGAAATTTTCTGCCCGGCTGTAGGGCAACGGGTGGACGGCTGTCTGCATTCAAACCGAGCTCGTTCTTGTCCACACCAATGTACAATGTCAGGCGGTGTTGATCAGCACTTTTATTTGCCTCTGCTTCTGTATAAATACCAGCATCCAACTTTTGATTTGCCAGTGTATGATCTCTGGTCAAACAAATTAAATCTTCCTCATCCTGCATATAGATTCGGCTGTCTCCAAGATAATAGAGTTTTGCCAAACCGCCGATAAAATACAGCATTGCAAAAGTGGTACCGCCGCTCAAGCTATTTTTTTCTCGCAACATGTCACAGATCGCATTATTTGCTTCTGTGACAAATTCAGTCACAATTTGATCAATTGCACGCATACCCTCTGCATTTTTCAAGCGATATTCATATTTTTTCATCGTCTGCACTGCGATTTCCGAGGCAATTTCCCCGTAAGCTGCACCGCCCATCCCGTCAAAGACAGCAAAGCTCATTCCATCGGCATCGCTAATTGTATAGGTAGCAGAAAAATCGTTCCGAAAAATTTCGTTCAATCGCAGTCCTTCTAAATAGAAGTTATCCTCATGATTGCCACGTACTTTCCCGATATGGGTAGAAACGGAAACCCGTAAATTATAGGAGGTGATACCGGGTTTCATAAAGAGGGTATCGTCTTGTGTCTGAAAAATCTCATCTTTATTACTGGAATAATAATATCGTGCTTCTTCCTGCTCCATTTCTTGATTCGTATCAAACTTCATTGTTACGATCTCCTTACTTATTCTCTTTCTTTGAAATCAGATATTCTACTGTCCGCAGAATAACGACTTTTAAATATATTTGGTCGTCCGACATGAAATTGTACTTTCGTGAAGACAGTTTAACCTTTACTATCATATCACACTTTTCATAAAAAGTAAATAACAAAATGAAAAAACCTGCATTCCTTTTAAAAAAGAATGGCAGTCGTTTTATTTCGATTGACAGCACAGAAAAGGTATGTTATAATACTCTCACGCTCTACAAAATATTTTATTTTATTTTGTTTTTCTATATAGAGTAGAAATTTTTATAAAATGGTATAACAAGAAGGAGAGGATACCTGCGTATGCTACAATTAAAAAAAATTATAAAGCAATATGGTAGCGGTGAAAACTGTGTTACTGCCTTAAATGGTGTGGATCTGACATTTCGGGAGAATGAGTTTGTAGCGATTCTGGGGCATTCTGGCTGTGGAAAGACTACGATGTTGAACATTATCGGCGGATTGGATCATTATACTTCTGGTGATCTGATCATCAATGGTATTTCCACGAAAGATTACAAATCAAGGGATTGGGATGCCTATCGAAATCATTCCATTGGGTTTATCTTTCAGAGTTATAATCTGATACCACATCAAACTGTTCTTGCAAATGTAGAGTTGGCGTTGACGATTTCTGGTGTTTCCAAGTCGGAACGCAAAAAAAGAGCGATTGCTGCACTGGAACAAGTGGGATTGGGAAACCAGCTGCATAAAAAACCAAATCAAATGTCTGGCGGACAGATGCAGCGTGTTGCCATTGCACGTGCACTCATTAATAATCCAGATATTTTGCTGGCAGATGAACCGACTGGTGCACTGGACAGTGAAACCAGTATTCAAGTGATGGAACTGCTGAAGCAGATTGCAAAAGACAAGCTGGTTATTATGGTGACGCATAATCCAGAACTGGCAGAGCAGTATGCCAATAGAATTGTTAAAATTAAAGATGGTGCCATTATCAGTGACAGCAATCCTTATTCGCCAGAAACAGAGAAAAAAGCAACGCTGCGTAAGGATCAGAAAAAACGTGTCTCCATGTCCTTTCTGACAGCCACTTCTCTTTCTTTAAACAATTTGATGACGAAAAAAGGACGGACATTGTTGACTTCTTTTGCAGGTTCGATTGGTATCATTGGGATTGCTTTGATTCTGGCACTTTCTACCGGTATCAATAATTATATAGAAGCCATTCAGGAGGACACGCTTTCTTCTTATCCGTTGGAAATTGAACGGGAAAGTACGGATACCACCAGTTTAATGCAGTCGATTATGTCGCAGGAAACTGGAGAAGATGGGGAAGAGGAAGAACGGAATGGTGTTTATGCCAATACGGATGTCTATGAAATTTTTAATTCCTTTAATTCGACAGCAACACAAACCAATAATATGAAAGCGTTCAAAGAATATGTTTCCAGCAATGAAGAAATTCAGGAACATGCAAGTGCGATTTCCTATCAGTATGCGATTCAAATGCCGATTTTTACAGAAGATCCAGATGGAAATATTGTAAAGTCTGATTTTATGGAAACATACAATAAAGCGTTTGGCATGGACGAATCGGAATCTATGAAAACAATGGAAAGCAACAGCAGTCTGATGAGCATGTCTCCCATGGGAAATGTGAATATCTGGGAGGAATTGTTACCAGCCGAAAACGGGGATCCTGTCAACGAATTACTCTATGATCAATATGATTTGGTCTATGGCAGCTGGCCGCAGAATTATGATGAGGTGGTTGTCGTATTATCTAAAGATAACGCTCTGCCGGATATTGTTCTATATGCATTGGGCATGAAGGAAGAAGAAAGGTTGCCAGAAATTCTGACAAAAGCCATGAAAGGCGAGGTTGTTACCGATTATGGACAAACAAAATGGTCTTATGAGGATTTGTGTGAGAAAGAATTTAAGTTGATTTTACCCTGTGAATACTATCAGAAGAACAAGGATGGTTCTGGATATACTGATTTGACACAAAATGAAACGGGTCTGGATGTGCTGTATCATGCAGAAGATGTAGGAACGACACTAAAAATCACCGGCTTTATTCGTCCAAATGAAGAAGCAAGTACAGCGATGATAAATGGCTATATTGGATATACCAATCAGCTAACATCTTATGTGATGGAACAGACAAATAACAGTGAAATTGTCAAGGAACAACAGGAACATCCAGATACAGATATTTTACTGGGAGCAGGGTTCGCATCGGATGAAAATACAGGAAAGACAGATGCAGAAAAAATCGCAGATGCAAAAGATTATCTTACTGCCTTACAAACAGAGCAAAAAGCAGAAGTTTACCGTTATCTTGTCACACTTCCAAATGAAACAGAGATGCAGACATATGTCGATAAAACGCTTTCTTCTTATACAAGAGCAGAATTAGAAGCACAGATTACAGATGCCTATGCTCAGGAAATGGGTGTGGAGAAAGAATCTGTAACTACTTACATTCAGCAAATGGATGATGAAACGCTCTATAGTTATTTGTCAGAAGCAATCAAACAACAGTATACGGAGCAGTATCAGGAACAAATGAACCAACAGCTTTCCAGTCTCAGTACAGAGCAATTAGCAGCGATGCTGGATCCGTCAAAGCTAACAGATGCACAATATGTTTCGATATTTGATCAGTTTACGCCGGAAGTGATTTCACAGTCTACCTATGAAGAAAACATGTCCATCTTGGGTTATGCGAGTCAGGATGACCCATCTGCTATTCGGATTTATGCAAAGACATTCCGAGATAAGGATACTATTTCCGATGCGATTGCAGATTATAATGACTCTGTTTCAGAAGAAGACCAAATTCACTATACTGACTATGTTGCATTGCTGATGTCGTCTATCACAGATATTATCAGTGGGATTTCTTATCTTTTGATTGCTTTTGTTGGGATTTCTTTGGTTGTCTCTTCGATTATGATTGGAATCATCACATATATTTCTGTATTGGAACGAACGAGAGAAATCGGTATTTTGCGTGCAATGGGGGCTTCTAAGCACGATGTTTCTACGGTATTTAATGCGGAAACGCTGCTGGTTGGTTTGGCATCCGGCGTCATTGGAATTGGAGTATCTTTGCTGACCACCATACCAATCAATGCAATTATCTATGGTGTGACAGGAATTGAGGGACTGAAAGCCTTTTTGCCGCCAGCAGGCGCTGTGATACTGGTTGCAATCAGTATGTTCCTGACTTGGATTGCGGGATTGATTCCAGCAAAAATTGCAGCGAAAAAAGATCCAGTGGAGGCATTGCGGACGGAGTAATTGCATCTATCAAACAACTGCAAAGGAAATAAAACAACCACTTCTGACAGTGAAAATCAGAAGTGGTTGTTTTTCTG
>JAEDGE010000214.1 GCA_016297675.1 Oscillospiraceae bacterium | reverse complement strand
CTTACTTGGTTTATTCGAGTAAGCGGTTTCGTTGTTTTCAGTACATAGCCATCTGTGTCATTGCCGGAATGGGCTTTGAGTGGGGCACGTTGTTCCTGCGACCAAGAAATATGTAATCAATCATCTGTGGATTTGCAGGTGCTTGCTATTCCTTTGAAAATGTGATAAGGTTTTCATAGTCTATTGGGAGGTGACATTGTGAAGCTGACAAACGAAGTTTTTTTGCAGAAACTATCTCTCAAGAATCCAAACATTGCCCCCTTAGCAGAATATAAGGGCAGCAAGAACAATATTATGTGCCGTTGTAGAGTCTGTGGCCACGAATGGTCTGTTCGACCCTGCAATCTCCTTTCTGGAAAAGGGTGCCCTATCTGTGCGATCAAGAGAAATTCGGCCCGACAAACTAAAACACAGGAAGCTTTCCTTATTGAACTCTCCGAAAAAAATCGGGCAGTAGAAGCTCTTGAGGAGTATAGGAATGCGAATGCGAAGATTCTACTCCGATGTAAAAAATGTCAGTATGAATGGTCTGCGAAACCCGCTCATGTTCTTAACGGTCATGGTTGCCCTGTTTGTGGTGGTTTCATGCGGAAGAATAATGATATGTTTCTTTCACAGTTAGAAAAAATCAACCCCATGATTAAGCCACTTGAGCCATACATCAATGCCAGAAAGAAAATCCTATGCCGTTGTAATTATTGCAAAAATGAATGGTTTGCCACTCCAGACAAGCTTCTACAAGGTAATGGTTGTCCGAATTGCAATAAGAGAAATAAGACCTCATTCCCAGAACAAGCTATTTATTTCTATCTTAGAAAGGCTTTCCCAGATGCGATCAACAGATATTATCTACCCAACAGTAAAACAGAGATTGATATATTCATCCCTTCATTAAGCATTGGTATCGAGTACGATGGCGTGTATTGGCACAAATCAAAGGCAACCCGTGAAGCACAGAAATTTCAAAGTTGTCAAAAACACGGCATAACACTCTACCGTGTGAGGGAAACCACACAAAGCATTGACGGCATAGCTAGTGCGATAATCATTCGGCATAGACCATACAATTTTGAAACACTTGATTCTGCACTTAGAGAATTGTTTGACATGATGGGTGTGCGAATAGCGGTCAATACCTCCGAAGACTCTGCCAGCATTCGAGAACAATTCTATACTGAACTTACCAATAGTTCTCTTGCAACCCTGTATCCTACGGTAGCAGCGGAATGGCACACTGAGAAAAATGGTGCAATCACTCCCCAAATGGTTTCATATGGAAGCAATGAGCGCTTTTGGTGGAAATGCTCTACCTGCCAACACGAATGGCTGGCAGCAGTTGCGGATCGCACCATAGGAGGCAAAGGTTGTTCTACTTGTGCAAAAAACAAATTATCACAGATGTTCAAAATTAGAGATGATGATTTTATTGAACGCTTAAGAGCTGCAAATCCTAATCTTGTACCTTTAGAGGCATATAAGTCCACACATGAGTGTATTTTAATACGGTGTAAAGTTTGTGGTCATGAATGGTACGCTGCTCCTGCTAATATACTTCGTGGCAGAGATTGTCCCCAATGTAGTCACAAGCGCCGTATCTCTAAAATGACTGCAACTAAACGAGAATGCTGCCAGCGGAAAAAAACGAATATGTCGAAGCAATAAGAATAGCCGCTCAGGTTGGGCGGCTATTCTTTTATATGGGGTTTTGTCGATGGTTGCAAATTTTTGGCAGAAATGAAAAAGAAAGTTTGTCCTATCGATTATCAATCACTACCCCAAAACCCATAGAACAGTAGTTCAGTTCCAGCCGAATACTCCTGCTTTGATGATTACAGGTCCTGCAAATCCGCGAAAGGAATGTCGTTTTCCAGATTATCCCTTGCCAAATCTGTGTCAATGATTCCATGAGCCTTCGAAATCGGCTTTTCGTGCCATACCTTCTGATTTGCACCGGTGGTCCCTGCAATGATGGGATTGGCTTTTTCCTTGCAGCTCTTGGCCTTGCCTTGAATCTGGGGGACAGGGGAGACATCATTTCTAGGTCCACGAGTCACATCGGGATGCTTCATATCTTTCTTTGCCATAGTAATCACCTCCGCGTTAGTATCCCACGATACAAGCAAACCATGCCCAGACAAAGAAATGGATGCTGTTTCTACGAGATTTATACATATCTCAGCCGCTTACTTGTTTTCAGGTAAGCAGTTTTCTATTTCTAGTACATAGCCGTCTGCCTTGCCGCAGGCGCTAAATCTATTTAAGGAGGTAAAACCCAAATGGCAAAAAAAAAGGTCATTGCCGTTGCCAACCAGAAGGGCGGCGTGGGGAAAAGCACTACGGTGTATAACCTGGGCGCTGGTCTGGCGATGCAGGGCAAGAAGGTTCTTCTGCTGGATGTTGACCCGCAGGGGGACTTAACCAAAATGCTGGGACTGCGAAAACCGAATGATTTGCCGCTGACACTGGGCAATGCCATGAACGACATCGTGGCGGGTGTCAGCGGCGGCGATCATCCCGAAATCTGTCACCATCATGAGGGCTTTGATTTCGTCCCCGGCAACCGCACCCTGTCCGCCGTTGAGGTGGGACTGGTGAATGTCATGAGCCGGGAGACGGTGCTGCGGCAGTATGTGGACCAAATCAAAAAGGACTACGATTATGTGCTGCTGGATTGCCGCCCGTCTCTTGGTATGCTGGTCATCAATGCTCTGTCTGCATCGGATTATGTTCTGATTCCGGTTCAGGCAGAGTATTTTGCTGCCGAAAACATGACGGA
>JAEDGE010000046.1 GCA_016297675.1 Oscillospiraceae bacterium | reverse complement strand
GGACTTAAAATCCCTCGGAGTAACATCCGTACCGGTTCAAGTCCGGTCAGCGGCACCAATCATATGCAAAAAAGCACAGTTTTTCTGTGCTTTTTTTATTTATTATCTATTGTAAAAATATGCCAAACTATATTCAGATAAAAATACATATTAAATTTCTGCTTAATAAAAAAGAAAAATGCATATGATTTATTTTTATCACAATAAATTCAATCGTATAAAGATAGAAAATAATATTTC
This sequence comes from Oscillospiraceae bacterium, assembly GCA_016297675.1. GTDB lineage: Bacteria > Bacillota > Clostridia > Oscillospirales > Ruminococcaceae > Ruminococcus_C. The sequence continues at coordinate 13,406 of JAEDGE010000046.1, read as the reverse complement.
CCAAATCTATTTGAAAAAATGGATAAAAATTAATTTTCTTGTGTTTTTTATAAAAACTGTTGAAAAATGAGAAGAAATATGGTATTCTATAATAGGACGGAGAATTTCGTTTCTATGAATGGAAAAATCGCTGTAGTTTTTGAAATAGATACAGCATGTCAGACAAAATTTTATCAGACAGGAGCAGTCAATATGAATTATCATCAGGCATTTTTGTTTAATGGAATTGGAACCAAACCAGAACGACTTTGTCAGTTTCTGTCTTCTCGGGATCGCATCCGGTATGAGACTTACATACATGATACGTTTAAAAAATACAATTTGCGTACGAAAATATCTGAAAATGTTGAGATAGATCGTTTGATCGCAGGGGCACTGACATCGGCAATTGCGGATCGAGTGGTATTTGAATCCTATCTGGAAAAAGGCATTGTGCCGGATATCGGGTGTGGCTACAGTTCTGGGCTGACGAATGCCTGTGCCTGTTTTTCTGCTATTTCTTTTGATACATCTTATGATATCATTTCTTGTAACAAAAAAACAGTTGATGCAATTGCACAAAGCGGCAATGTATTTGATATGGGTGTCATCATTGGAATGGATGCTGATTCTGTGAGAGAGTTAATACAAGCTACAGACGAATCTGACAGAGTGGTGATAGGAAGTATCAATTCTAAAATTTGTGTGATGATTTCGGGATATGAGGAAGGCATTATTCATGTGTTGGATGCAGCCGTGCAGGAGGGTGCTTTGAAAGCAATCAAAATGAATGCCGGTATTGCCTACCATACACCGTTTATTGCTCCATATACACGTGAATTTACGGATTTCATATCAAATACTACTTATTCCGATCCGAAGTATCCCATTGTTTCTGCTTTTACAAATCAGGTGATGACAACGGCAGAAGAACTGCATAGGGAAGACCAGATCAATGTCATCACATCGATGCAATGGGAATTTGCCATTGCAAAAATGGAGGAGCTTGGCGTGACAGATTTCTTTGACACCAGTGCAGATGGTGCGATTAAGAAGTTTTCCAGGCTGAAAAAACGTTCGTCTAAAATTCACACCTATACAGATGTGTAATTTTAATATATTTTTTTGGAGGTTATTAAAATGAGGGAAATTACAGAGGCTGTAAAGCAGGAGATTCAGGATTTGATTTTTGACTACTATGCAGAAGAATGCGAAGTAGACAGAGCAGAAATCACTATGGACACCAATCCGCAGGAAGAATTGGGCGGGGACTCTTTGATGTTTGTGGAGCTCATTGAGCTAGCTACCGATAAATATGACCTTGACATCAAACTGCAAAGCATTGGCAAGTATATGCTGAAAGCACCGCTGAATACAATGGCAGATGTTGTAGATGTATTCTGCAAGGTGTATCAGTATGGCAATGACATTGTGAATCTGTAAGCATGGATACAGTGACATCAAACATTGCAACGCTTCATGCAGAAGGTTCGACTGCTGTTTTAACCATTTGCAATGGGAAGAAAAATCTGCTGACAGAACCAGAGTTTATAGAGACTGCTGTGTTTGAAACATGGATAGAGACGCATCCGGAACTGAACGCTCTCATTATTACAGGAGCAGGCAGGCATTTTTCGCATGGTGCAGATGTGTCTCTTTTCCAGTCAGCGAATGGAACAGCAGAAATTTCTGTCAAGTTGGAACGTGCAAGGCAGCTGCTGCGGAAAATAGAGCAGCTGCCCCTTGTGACAGTTGCAGCCATCAATGGCGGATGTTTTGGCGGCGGTCTGGAGATTGCATTGAGCTGTCAATTTCGGATTTGTTCCAAGCGTTCTTTTTTGGGACTGACCGAAATCATGCACGGGGTCGTTCCCGGCATGGGCGGAATGGAACGGCTGTATCGTCTGGTCGGAAAGGAAAAGGCACTGAGAATGTGTCTCAGTGGGGAGATGCTCTCCGCATCCGATGCAGAAACATGCGGATTGGTGACAGCTGTGGCAGAGACGGACTGCCTGACAGAAGCGATGGCATTCGTACAGACATTGACAGCAGATAAAACGGTTTTACAGGTACGCAGTATTGTGGATACCATCAACAGAGCAGGAAACGGAGAAATCGATCCCTCCAAAGGAAAGTTTGAAGCAGTTCTTCAGGAGCGATTGGAGAAAACATCATGAAAAGTATGTATCATCTGACCGTTCGTGGCTATGAGCTCGATTCCTTTGGGCATGTCAATAATGCAGTTTATTTACAGTATGCGGAGGCTGCAAAATGGGATTTTTTCAGCCGGTGTGGTGTACTGGAGAAAATGCAGGAGCAGGGATATTTCCCAGTGGTTCTGGAAAATCAGTTGCGGTATATGCATGAACTGCGGATGTTGGATACCGTACAGATTGAAACCACATGGAAATGTGGAAATAGCATTACAGAGTATGTGCATATTATGCGGAATGAAAAAACAGGACAAGTTGCTTGTAAAGTCAGTGGAAAACTGGTTTATGTAAATCAGGAACGGATCATTTGCGATATACCGGATTTTATTAGACAACAGATGGAGCGTACAGAACATGAAGATTGAAATCAAACAAAACTGCCTTTGGCTCAGAGAAGCAGAATCGCCGGATGCTCTTTTTTCCAGTCGGGAAAATTGGATGGGACAACTATCCAAACACGAATGCCTGCTGCTGATTGTGGAACCGTGTGCATCGTTCAGAATGCCACAGGATGTAGAGAGATGCAGGGAGATTGCTGCATTTTTTCAGGAACTTCCGGTATTGACGATTCTTGCGAGCACCGCATGGGAACAAGTAGATCTTTCCGCTTTCCTGCTGTTTGATATTCGCCTTGGCGTGTCAGACTATATTCTCCATAGAGAAACCATACTGACTGCGGAGCAGCAGAAACGCTATGAAATTTTGTGCGGAGAACATGCTCTTTTGCAGTATCGTTCCTTTGCAGAAAATAGCACAGAGGATGGATTGGTGACTCGTTTGGTGCGGATTCTGCCCGAAACAGTGGATTTTCCAGAAGCAGTACAGGCATATGCAGCTGATTTGTGGAAGGACAAAACACCATTTCAAGCAAAGGCAGTGATTTCCTGTTTGGTACAAGCCAGAACGGGCAATGCACAGCAGGTTCTGGAGGCAGAATCCTGTCAGTTTTATCGGTTAATCAAAGCAAAGAGGGAGGCAGCAGCAAATGGAACAGACGAAACCTTGGTTTGAACAAACAGAGGAAAACGGGGTTCTGGTACTGACGATGCAAGCCCCCGGCAATAACCTGATGACAGGTGCATTTTTGGAAACCTATGAAAAAACCATGGAGCAGATTTCGCAGAGAACCGACTTAAAAGGACTGGTAATACGAGGAACGGCTCGGCATTTCAGTGTTGGAGCAGATGTAGCCTCGCTTGCAGAGCGTTCTGCTGCGGATTTAGAGGGTATGACATCAGATACAGATCTCCCGCCAGAGCATATTCGCCAGAAAAAAGCGTTTACTTTTTTGCATGATCTGCCATTTCCGGTAGTCAGTGTGATCAGTGGATTTTGTATTGGTTCTGGGAGTGAGATTGCGGTCAACAGCCATATTCGCATTTGCGAACCCACAGCAAGAGTCGGACAGCCGGAATCGACCTTTGGAATTCTTCCGGGTTTGGGCGGCATTGCACGCAATGTGGAAATATGTGGATTGTCTATGGCAGCGGAGATGGTACTGACCGGAAAACTATTCTCTGCACAGCAGGCATTTGAAATGGGCTGGGCAGATTTGTTGGCAGAAAAAAAGGGCGGACTTGCGGAAGCATTGGCATTGATCGCATGGATTGTAGAAAATGTAGAGCAGTACGACCGGAAAAAGACTGGTTTCTATGTTGCACAATATTTACAAAACAAAGGAGTATCTGTCTGATGAAAATTGGAATTCTGGGATACGGCAAAATGGGCAGAGAAATTTTTCATGCTTTTTTTGACCAAACAAAGCATGATTTGCAGATTGTGGTATTTTGCCGTCATGATACAGAAGCACATGCTGCAAAGGTGCAGAAGGAGTTGGATAAGGGACTTCGCCGAAAGAAATTTTCAGAAGAAATCTATCGGAAAAAGCAGACTGCCTTTTCGTTTACCACAGAATTATCTCAGTTATCAGACTGCGATATGATCATCGAAAGCATTGCAGAGCAGATGGAAGTAAAACAGGAACTCTTTCAAAAACTGGATTCAATTGTTTCGGAACATTGCATTTTGGCAAGCAATACATCCTCTCTGGTACTGGAAGAACTATTTTGCAAAATTTCTCATACAGAACGCTGTCTGGGGATACATTTTTTCTATCCGGTCAAGTTGACGGAATTTGTAGAACTGAATGTTTTGGAAAGCACATCCGATTCCGTTATACATACGGCAGTTGATATGGCAAATCTGCTTGGAAAACGAAGCGTTATATTTTCTGGTGCATATCATATGTATCTGAATCAGTTTCTTTCTGTTGCAGTTTCTCATGGTATTTGGTTGCTGGAGCAATCTCAGATTTCTTTTGAGCAGGGAACAGAGATTTTTTCTGCCCTGTTCCCAATGCATGGGCTTTTTGGTCTGGTGGACGGAATCGGATTGGGTTTATTGCAGCAAAGTGCACAAAATTTTCAATTACAGCGATTGCATCCGTTGATTGCGTATAGTGATCATTGGATTCCTTTACAGATTGAAAAGGGCTGTCCCACTGCACCGAATACCTTTTTGGAATACATGAAACAGATACAGTCCCCCTCTTCTTACACAGAGGAAACCGCTCATGCCATGCAGCAAAGTATCCTGTCAGTCTTGCTGAATGAGGCGGTGTCTGCGATGCAGGAAACAGAATATCCAGATACAGTCTTGGATGCTGTTTGGGATGTGGTTGGACTGGCAGAACCAGCAAGTACACTCTATGAAAAATATGGATACGATCAGATACAAGAGACATTGATGAAATTATATGCTAAGACTGGTTGGTCGTTGTATCTGCCGGCTTCGCAGGAGGCATATGATTTCTATTTCAGACAGAAAGGATGAGAATAGCAATGCAAAAAGTACTCGTGACTGGAATGGGTGCAGTGACTGCCATTGGCAGTACCGTTCCGGAATACTGGCAGAATCTCATTGACGGAATATGCGGCATTGCCCCGATCCAACGGATTTCTACAGAGGAACACGATACCAAAGTGGCAGCAGAGGTAGATGATACCTTTGAGGAACTGGTCAGAAAATACTGGAGAAAGCGGCAGCTGAATGCAACGACCAGACCGGTTCGCATGACGCTGGCATCTGCTGGAGAAGCCATTGAGGACAGCGGTTTGGATTTTGAACAGATAGATCGTTCCCGTGTTGGGGTGATCTATGGTGTCATCAGCAACAGTTTTTTAGAAGAAGAAAAAGAGAATCTGTTGAATCGTGTTTTGAAGAATACGCCGAGTGTTTGTACGGCATTGATCTCCATGAAATACGGATTGAACGGAGCTGCCTTTAATGTTTCCACTGCCTGTGCCTCGTCCGCTTATGCTGCCGCATTGGGAATGCAGATGATCCAGGCTGGTATTTATGATATTGTCATCATTGGCGGTATGGGGAATGCCATAGCCCATGAATTTCTTTATGGCTTTAATCAGATCATGGCGATGTCCGTCAATGCGGATCCAAAGAAAGCGTGTAGACCGTTTACAAAGAATCGGGATGGCTTTATCATGGGGGAAGGCGGCGGCACTATGATTCTGGAGTCAGAAGCCTCTGCAAAAAAACGGGGAGCAAAAATATATTGTGAACTGGCAGGTGCAGCTTTGTATAGTGAAGCCAAAGACCTTACCGCTCCGATGGCAGACGGCATCGGCATGGAGAAAACCATGCGGATGGCATTGGAGAATGCAGGAATTGCCCCGGAGGAAGTGGGCTATATCAATGCACACGGCACTTCTACCGTACTCAATGATCGGTATGAAACGATGGCAATTCAAAGACTGTTCGGAACACATGCGGATACGATTCCGGTTTCTTCTATTAAAGGGGCAATTGGTCATACTCTGGGAGCCGGCGGCGTATTGGAGGGCATTGCTTGTGTAAAAGCGATTGAAACCGGCATTCTTCCGCCGACGATTCATTATGATGAGCCGGATCCGGAGTTGCCTTTGGACTTTATTCCGAATACAGCGAGAGAACAGCATATTGATGTTGCAATTTCCAATTCCTTTGGATTTGGTGGGCATAATGCAACCCTCGTATTTCGCAGATATGCGAATGAAAAATAGGAGGTTGTAAAAGATGCCGATTTGTCAAATGAAAACCAACTATGCAATGGAGGATAGTGTGCGTACCAGATTTCTGCATGAGATGGCGGAAACGCTTTCAGAGATTTTGGAAAAGCCAATTCCTGCGGTAATGGTGATGCTTTCAGAGGAATATATGTACATGAATCGTTCTGAAGATACGGTATTCTTTGCAGAATTTCGGTATGTAAAGGACTTTTTGAATGAACAGGAAAAAGCGGCATTTTTAGCTGATTTTGCAGATCGTATGCTTGCATTGATACAAGCTTATACGCAGGTTGATCCCTATCGGATTTATATGCAGTTTACGGAGATGCCGCGGGACGGTGCATGGAAGTATGTACCGAAACCATAAAAGGACTCATTTTTGAGGGACAGTAAAGTGATACAGAAAGGACAAACAAGTTATGAAATGGCGAATTCGGGATTTATTAAATCCTGTTGTAACAAGAACGCTGCTGTATGGAGCAAATCCATTTGATTTGGAATATGTTCTTCAGAAGGTAGACCAGATTCAGGTCATGAGCGGCAAGCAGATTAAAGTAGTATGGTTGGGAGAATGGGAGCGGAAAGCAAACCATTATCTTTCCTATGCCCAGAAGTCAGAAGAACGAGGCAATCTGATTTCTGCCAGAGAATACTATAAGATGATTGCACAGTGCTATTATGCTTGTTACATGATCAATTCTGATGACATTGAACAGAAACGGGAGATTTACAAGAAGCTGGAGGCAGCTTATCGAAAGACGGTATCTCTGCGGGACACCTATGTGGAATATGTGGAGATTCCAACAGTAGGCGGAAAAATTCCTGCCTATCTGCATTTTCCGGATGACGGGAAAGCTGGACCTTATCCCTGCGTAACAACCTATTCCGGACTTGGCAGCTGTAAGGAAGAACTGGATTTGTTGTCTTCTACGCTGATTGAACGGGGGATTGCCGTTTTGAATGTGGATATGCCGGGAACGGGTTCGGCGTTATTTGACTACGGCTTGCAATGTGTCGGCGATCAGTTGGATGCTGCCTTTGATGCGATTGCTGCTTATCTGGAATCCAGAGCGGACATTGATTCCGACAGAATGGCGAACTATGGACTGTGCATGGGCGGTGGTTATGCGTTCCGTGCCTCTGCAAAGAGAGCAAAAACAAAATGCTGTGTCAGTCTATTCCCATTGTTTTTGAATTTCGCAGATATGGATCATATTCCGATTTGGATGAAACGAGGAAAATGGGCAGTCTTCCAGAGTGGGGAATTTGATGGCTATCTGGATCGGATGAAGTCAATTGAAGAAGGCACGATTGATTGTGATTTTCTGTTGGTACACAGTCCAGACGATAACTGGATGACAACAGAATCCACCATGCGGTTATACGACCGTGCAAAGGGGCAGAAGGAACAGATTGAGGTGGACGAGAAACCTGCCTATGTTTCAGAGGAAACGATTATGCATGCCATGCCGGTTGGAGAACAGTTCCATTGGGTGAAGCATTATGCATCCGACTTCTTAGCAGAAAGGCTGAATGGGAAATAACATGAGACATACTTTTTTTGACGCTTATCAAACAGCTGCCGCCATCCATCCAGATAAGGCTTTGCTGCGGATTGACGAAAATGTTTTGACTTACGGTGAATTCATGGAAAAAACAGCCGTGATCGGTTCCGGATTGAAAACGCTTGGCATTGGCGTAGATGATAAGGTTGGACTGATCATGCCCAACAGTATTGAATGGTATTTGGTTTTCTGGGCAGCGATCCGAATTGGTGCACAGCCTGTACCAATTGACCCACAGAGTGGTGAGTTGGAGCTGTCCCGTTTGATTCCAGCAACGACTGTGAAAATCTGTTTTGCAGCAGAAAAATACCGAAACAATCTGATTTTGGATGCTTTGCAAAAATTGATTCCAGACAAGCTGACTCTGGAAAAAGTTATTTGTTTTACAGAATCTCTGGAATCCGCATCGGATATTTTTATGACAGCAGATGCCTTTTTGTCTGATTGCTGTCAGACAGACTGTGAAATTTATGTGCCGGATGAACAGCATACGATGTCCCTTGCCTGCACATCGGGCAGCACCGGAACACCAAAGATTCTGTCTGTTCCGTATTATGGATTTTACAAAGCAGAAAAGGATATGAGTGACTATCTGAATTTTGGTGCAGAGGATGTCATGATGATTGGTATGACGCTGTATCATCAGGGCGGGTTCGGCATGGGATTGCAGAATACTGTAAAGGGTGGTACTGTTTTATACCAGCCGCAGTTCCATCCTGTTACTTTTTTGGAGACAGTACAGAAATACCATGTCAATGTAATACAGCTGACCTCTACCCTTGCAAAAGTGCTGCTGTCTGTACCGAATTTTGAACAGTATGATTTATCCAGTGTCAGAGTTTGCTATTTTGCTGGTGAAGTACTCCCGAGAGAACTGGCAGAGATTTTTGTGAAAAAACTGCACATTCGTGTCATCAATATTATCGGTTCCTCCGAAACCGCTACCATGGTAGTATGGGATTCTGACTGTGACAGTGCAGTCGATCCGAGCGATTTCCGGAAGCTGCCGTTTACAGATGTCAGAGTATTGGGAGCAAACCAAGCAGAGGTGGAAACCGGCGAAGTTGGGGAACTTTGTATTTTTACAGATGCTGTGATTACGGATTATTTTGGGAATCCTACTCTTTCCGCAGATAAAATTCTGAAAGATGCAGACGGAAAGAGATGGTTCTGCACGGGGGATTTGGTACAGAAGCTGGAAGATGGTCGAGTACGGTTCGCAGGAAGAAGCAAACGAATTATCAAGCGTGGCGGCAATCTGGTTCATGCAGAGGAAGTAGAAGCGTGCCTGCTGACGCATCCGAATATTGCAGCCGCAGCCGTTACCGCAGAAGACCATCCTGTCATTGGACAACAGATTGTAGCCTATGTACAGACTGCCGACCAACAGAACATCACACGGGGTGAGATTGCACGGTATTTTGATGGAAAGTTATCGGCATATAAGATTCCGGATAAGGTTTTGACAGTGGATGAGATTCCAAAAGATATTGGAAAGATCCAGTTTAAGTATCTACGGGAAAAAGCGAAAGGAAAGAATTGAAATGACAGAATTAACATGGGAAACATTTCGTCAGAGTATTTCTGATTATGTAGGCATCGAAGTATCTGAAATTCAGCAGGAAACGGATGTATTTGAGGATCTGTGTCTGGATTCTCTCGGACTGTTTGGACTGGGTGCCCATATTACCGACACATTCAAAAGAAATGTACCGATTTCCTCTGTGGCAGCACTGAGCAAAATTGGGGATTTGTATACGCTGCTGAAAGAGCAGGGGGTTCCGCAGGAAGATTAAGTCATGAAATTAATGATTTTACCGCATGCAGGTGGTTCTGCAAGAGGATATTGTACACTAAAGAAATATCTGCCGACAGAGATTGAGCTGATTCCGCTGGAACTCGCAGGAAGAGGGAGTCGGATGAAAGAGGCATGTTTTGAAGATCTTTCTCTTTGTGTTGCAGATATTTTAAAGCACTGTGATGCAGATCTTTGGGAAACGGATTATGCACTATTTGGGCACAGTATGGGAACCTTGCTGGTTACGGAGTTGGCACGGCAGCTTTCGGAGCAGGGTGCGCCTTCTCCAAAGCATGTCTTTCTTTCTGGACGCTGTGCAGCAGATGAGCCAATTCATCTTTTACAGACAGAGCATCCTACGGATGAGGAAGTGGTAGAATTTTTTGCTCGCAATGATTTGATACCAGCTTCTCTTTTGCAAAATAAGGAAATGTGCCAGATGTTTGCCAAGGTAATTGGTGCAGATGTGCGGATGGCAGAAGCATATCATATTTCTCCGGCACAATATCAGTACCCCTGTGATATCAGCGTATTATACGGCACAGAGGATGTATTTCTAAAGAAAAGTGGCGTAGAAGGATGGCGACGCTTTACGAATTGCAGTTGTGAAATCACTTCTTTCCCCGGTGGACATTTTTATTATACAGAGCAGAAAGAAGCTGTTTGCAGACACATTGCGAAAACACTACTTTGAGTTTACGAACCGTTCTTATATACTGCCCTCTATTGCAAACAATGATGTTGTTTGCAATAGAGCCGATTATAAAAGCAGCCATTATGTAAAAATGTAGTGGCTGCTTTTCCATTTTTTGAAGATGGGAAGAAAATGATCATGTAACGTGAGTTCCATGATGATTCCGAAACGCTTTCTCTAAGAAATTGGACAATGCATTTTTATCGAACGCATGTTAATATAATATGCGTTTGATGAATGGAAGAACAATCGGGGGATGGCCATCTTTTCAAATTTGTAAAAATAGAGAATAGAATACTTATTTTTAGAAACAGAAAATATGTAATTTATTACAACCATTATCATAATTATTTTCCATAATGTTGTTATAAATTTGCTTGCCTTTTTGCATATAGTATGTTATACTGGTACGTACCAGAAAAGACACAGGGGGAAAATTTATGTTTGAAAAAAAGGTCAAAAAGCAACTCACGATTGATGGCATGATGTGTGTGCATTGTGTCGATTCTGTCACAAGAGCACTGGAGGCATTGGATGGTGTCACAGCAAAAGTGAACCTGAAAAAGCAGACGGCTACAGTGACACTTTCCAAACCAGTTTCAGATGAGGCTTTAAGAAAGGCAGTCACAGAGGCAGGCTTTACCGTTACTGCCATTGAATGAACAGACAAAGGCAGCAGGAGAGTAATTTCTTCTGCTGCCTTTTGTGATTGATTTTGATTTTTTTTACTTTTGATAAACCTGTTTGCCATGATACCAGACTTCTGTAATTTCTGGCGAACGGTTCAGAAAAGATTTCTCTGAGAAATACGAGAATTGATTTCTGCGATATGCTCTCGCTTATTCAAAAACATATGTCGGCAGCGTATCTGGTTCAAACCGACCGTTTACCATACAATAGGTCTGCTCTTCTGGCTGTTCCATAATATGAGAGAAAGCCGGTTCTAATTTGCAGAGTTCTGCTAAGGAAATCAATTCCAAAGATTCCAGCCGGTCAAAACATTTTTCATCTTCATCGCCAGCCTGAATTCTCCAGCCACTGTCATGGTCTGCGACAATGTTGTTGGTACGAGAAGCAATTTCCATTTTCTGTGTAAATAGGGCACGTTTTGTGATAACTGCCATCTGTTCCGAGATGTTTATCATAGGGTTTCCTCCGTTTCTTGTTGCGGCAGCTGAGAAATCGGCTGCGTCAGAATATGCATAAACTCTTCACCTGTGATGGTCTCATGTTCATATAGGAACTTTGCAATTTCATGCAGCTTTGCCATGTTTTCCTGTAGCATTGCTTTTGCTCGTTCATACTGTGTATGAATGATTTGCACAGCGGTCTGATCAATTTGCCGCTGCGTCTCTGGTGAACAGAGAAAACTGGTGTTACCGCCGAGATACTGTGAACCGTTTGTTTCCAATGCGACCATACCAAAGTCATCACACATACCATACTGGCTGATCATTGCCCGTGCGAGTTTGGTTGCCTGTTCAATATCATTGGAAGCACCTGTGGTGATTTCATGGAAGACCAGGTCTTCTGCAACCCGTCCACCGGTCAGGGTGGCAATCTTATGTTCCAGTTCTGTACGAGACATCAGGAAACGTTCTCCCTCTTCCACCTGCATGGTATAGCCCAAAGCACCGGACGTTCTGGGGATAATCGTGATTTTCTGTACTGGAGCAGACTGGGACTGTAACGCTGCCACAAGGGCATGTCCCACTTCGTGGTAAGCAACGATCAGCTTTTCCTTGTTGGAGAGGACACGGCTCTTTTTCTGATAGCCGGCAATGACCACTTCCACGCTCTCCATCATGTCTTCCTGTGTGGCAGATTTTCTGCCCATCCGAACCGCACGCAGAGCAGCTTCATTCACAATATTGGCAAGTTCTGCACCGGAGGCACCAGCAGCGGTTCTTGCAATGGCTTGAAAATCAACATTCGGGGCAATCTTAATTTTTTTCGCATGTACTTTCAGAATTTCCACTCTACCCTGTAAATCTGGCAGTTCAACTGGAATTCTGCGGTCAAACCGTCCCGGACGCAGCAATGCTGGGTCAAGGGATTCCGGACGGTTGGTGGCTGCCAGAATGACAACGCCCTTGGAACCATCAAAGCCATCCATTTCCGTCAGAAGCTGGTTCAGGGTTTGTTCTCGTTCATCATTACCGCCACCGAACTGACCGCTTTCCCGCTTTTTGCCGATGGCATCAATTTCATCAATGAAGACGATACAGGGAGCCTTTTCGCCTGCCTGCTTGAACAAATCCCGTACTTTTGCGGCACCCATACCGACAAACATCTCCACAAATTCCGAACCAGAAATAGAGAAAAATGGCACATTTGCCTCGCCGGCAACGGCTTTTGCCAGCAATGTTTTACCAGTACCAGGCGGTCCCACTAATAACGCACCTTTTGGCATAGATGCACCGATTTCTTGATAGCGTTCCGGTTTGTGCAGAAAGTCCACAATTTCTGTCAGCAGGTCCTTTGCCTCTTCTTCACCGGCAACATCTGCAAATTTAATGCCAGTGGTAGACTTGACATAGATTTTTGCATTGCTCTTGCCCATGCCAAACATCATGGAATTGCCGCCGGAACGATCTCCCATCTTTTTCGTAAAGAGCCGGAAAATCAAAATAAGCAATACAATTGGAATCAGATAACTCACCAGAAAATACGTAATCGGAGAAACCGTACTGGCAATTTCGCTTCCAAATTTTGCACCAGATTCATACAAGCGGTTGACCAGATCTGGATCATCCAGTAAACCGGTTTTGTAGTATTTGGTTTCATCCTTGTTGGTAAAGGTAATCTGTGTACTTTCAACCTCGACAGAACCAATCTCCTTATCTTCCATCATTTGGATGAAAGTATCATAACCCACTTCCTCCACACTGTGCTGCATGATTCTCGGAAATACAAATAGATTCAAAATCATGAAAATGGCAATGGCAATCACCCAGTACCATATCATAGGCTTTTTATCTGGCTTTCGTTCTTCCATTGATTGACCCCCATTCTTTTTCCTTTTGGATTTTTACTATATATACTGTCCTCTATTGCAAACAACAGTGTTGTTTGCAGTGCCGCTAAAAGCGG
>JAEDGE010000213.1 GCA_016297675.1 Oscillospiraceae bacterium | reverse complement strand
AAAGGCTCTTTTCTCAAACCGTTTGTCTGTGGGACTGTTTTTTACTTTTTCTGTATAGTCTCTGGAGCATGGTGTTATTTACTGCCAATCAATTCACCTTGTTTCGTGCAGTGTTTGGCACTGCCATCTTTTTGAGTGTTCTGCTCCTCGGTGCTTGTATTGTACTCCGGAAACAACATGGTACACTGTTGCGGCTGCTGCACTGGGATGAGAGCATTCATACCGTCTGGATTCCGCTTGTGGTTGTCCTTTTAGCATTGCCGCTCGTTCTGATGAAAAATGAACTCTTCGGCATGGGACAAGATCAGGGGGTGTATCAGGTCGTTGCCATCAACCTGATGAACGGGTTGACCGACCGGCAGCAGGACTTTGCAGAATATTACACCCTCTCCAGTGCCGACCAGGCGGAATTTGCCGATGCCATAAAACAATATCTGGTCGGCTATGACATGGCTCCAGAGAACTATCCGGATACCATTTATGACCGTACAGTCAGTCCGGTTTCCGGCATTTACCACGGCATTCCGACCTATCCTGCCATGCTGGCACTGTTTGGGAAACTGTTCGGCGTTTCCCATATGATACAGCTGGAAACGGTTATCTGGGTTTGCATGATTTTTTTGGTTTCGTTCATCTGCCGACAAATGCAGTGGAAACGCCTGACGGAATTTCTTGCCTGCACCATGTGTGCCGTTTCGCCGATTGTCATCTGGGTGACAAAATCTTCTCTGACAGAACTGTTCTTAGCGGTGATTCTGCTTTCGTTTGTCCTGCTGATTACCACACCGAACCGCTGTCATGGACTTTCCATTCTGCCGATTGCCGTCTTTGCCTGTTATCACGTTTCCATTTATACAATGGTGCCACTGTTTGTGGTACTCTATGGGGCATTGTATCTCTTCCGGCGAAAAACGCAGTATGCCGTTCTCATGCTGGGTACCATCGGCATTTATCTGGCAAGCTATTTTGCCATGCGGCATATACAGCCGTTCTATACCATGAACAATTACCGTTCTCTGTTTGTCGGTGGCATTACAGTTTATCATATCACGACGGTGGTAACTGTGGTCAGCATTGCTGCATTTGTGATTTGCGGCATCTATTGCATGATTCTGCACCGCCGTGCAAAGACATTTGATGCAAGAGCATTTTTAGAAGTTGCACAGCAGCGTACTTGGGTAAAAGTTCTTTTTCTCCTCTTTCTGCTGCTGCCAGTGGCATATGTTCTATACAAAGCCCTCTCACAGGGCATGGTCGGCGAACTGCGATATCTGACGCTGACGGGCTATGCGATTCAAACGGGCTTTTTCCTATTACCGGTTGCGTGCATCATTGTATTGTTCCGGATGAGAACCGTATTGGAAAAACCGGAAACGATGGTGCTGTATGCCATGTTTGTGTATTGCATTCTGGTTTACTCTGCCTTTCTGCGGTTTCAGATTGAATATTATTATTATTATGCAAGATACCTTGCACCATTTATTCCGATTGCGGTGCTGTTTGCAGCGATGGTGCTGGACAAATGCAACTGGAAAGCAACAGTTCCGTTGCTGACCGTCAGTGTACTGGTGGTGGCACCGTTTGACCGATTCCTTGCAACTGCAAAGGATGATACCCGTATGCAGTGGTCGATTTTGACAGATCTGACAGAAAAAATTGATGAAACAGATTGTGTGGTTGTGGATACAGACCTGATGCCACAGCTTTACTTGCCGCTTCGCAGCATGACAGGAGCTGCGATGTATCCAGAATTGGAAAATGCAGTCGAGCAGGTGGATAAGCTCAGCGATCAGTACGATACGGTCTACTATTTGACAACAGATACTTCTATTTTGCAATATAGTGATTCTTACCGCTGTGTCTATCGCAATACTGCCCATCACAGTGAAGACGACTTGAACCACAATGCAAAGCTCTTCCCGATGCCGCTGGCATTCTTAGAATATGACGAGCCTGTCTGCCTGTATCAGTATACAGCAAACCGACTTGCCTATCAGGCTGTGGATTGCTATGAAACAGAATATGTGGGATTTGGGGCACTGGAAGGCGATTTCTGTTGGAGTGTGGCAGAAGATGCCTCTGTTTTCTGCACGCTGCATCCAGACAATTATCTGCTGCAATTTGAAATGGGCTGTACGATTCCGCTAAAACAGCTTGGCATGGAAGAAATGACGGTTTCGATTTATATCAATCATGTATTAGCTGGAGAACTCACCATCAATGAGGAGAACAATGGGGGCACATTGACAATACCAGTTTCTTCTATTTTGTTGAATGATACACAGAATCAAGTCACATTACACTGTAATCTCTGGCCGGCTTCCACAGTCACTGCAAACGATACCCGACAACTGGGCTTTCCGTTACAGTCGCTGCGATTTATTCACAAATAAAAATGTGCATTCGATGAAAATCATACCAATCAATCTGGTTCGCCATATGTACGTTAGAAGGTATTTTTCATTATACCATGTCATGGAAATGAGAAAGGAGTCATGCTGCATGATGCAGGTAGAAGTCAAAAATGGTACGATAACAGAAGCAGAAATCCAGCAAGCCATCTTATTGGTCAAAAAACGCTGGGGAACACGGCTTCAGTCGGATATGCGTCTGATTTTGGAAAAAACGGACACAGAACTATTGGTAACCTTTGATCCCCCGATTGACCGGCAGGTTTATCGTAGTACAGACTATCTTGTGAACGACATCCACAAGCTGAACAGCGGCAAACTCGCAGAACATACCGATAAAGTGATGCATGTGACGGCAGAGTGAGA
>JAEDGE010000045.1 GCA_016297675.1 Oscillospiraceae bacterium | reverse complement strand
CTCGGCGGAGGGGATTGTTAAGGGGAACAAGCTGTTCCCCTTAACGAAGCAAACGCGTTGGAGTCGGTCAATGGATGAGGGACAAGCTACGTCCATCGCCCTTCTAAAAATAAACCTGTCGAATTTGGGAAAGGGTTGCACGGGGGCGATGGACGCCACCAAGGCAAGCTGGGGGTGTCCCCCAGCCTTGCCGACCCACTTGGACAAGATTTCCCCAAGAATCCGAACCTGGATTTGCGTGCAAACTTGCCGAAATGAATTGACATCGCACAAAAAAAGTAGTATCATATAAATAGTAATTGACCACCATGAAGGGAGAATTTGTTTATGATGTTAAAAAAGCGATGCAGTTTGACAGCAATTCTGCTTGTGTTTTCCTGTATTACTGCCAGTCTGCCAACTGTTCCGGCTGATGCAGCGGAGACAGCAGACATCGTTCGTTATGAGTTTGAGGATGGTACAACCAGTGGAGGAACCATCTACCATGAAACATGGCAAGGCAATACCGAAGAGGATGGCAGTGGGGAAGATTATGACTTGACCAATGCATCTGGCGGTGGATTTTCTTATCTTGACCAAAAAGGAACAACTGTCAGTCTGGAAGTCACCGTACCGGAAGACGGACTGTATGAACTGACGGTGTGCTACTGTGAACCATATGACCCGAATAAAAAGGTGCAGTATCTGGACATCAATGGCGTCAATCAAGGCGAAATTAGTTTCACGCATAACCTGACCTTTGAGGAAACCTCCGGTGGAGTAGTGATGCTGCAAGCTGGTACAAATACAATTACATTTCGTGCTTACTGGGGATATACGATGTTTGACTATCTGGAAATTGCACCAGCTGACGAATCCTTGACAAATCTTACCCCAACACGGCAGTTGTCGAACCCGAATGCTTCTGACAGTACCAAGCGGCTTTACAACTATCTCTGTGACCAGTATGGGAATCATATCATCTCTGGTCAGCAGGAATATTGTGGTTCCCATAACTACAATCTCTATGCTGACCCAACAAATTTCATTAAGGACAATGAACAGGAATTTGATTACCTGATGGAGACGACCGGAAAAATGTGTGCGATCCGTGGTATTGATTTTCTGAATTATTATGCCGGAGCAACATGGGATGATAATGCCGCAGAACGTACAGTGCAGTGGGTAAACGAATACAAGGGGATTGCGACAGTGGTCTGGCACTGGCGTGTACCATCGGAAGAAGGTGGAACAGAACGAGCATTCTATGTACCGTCTGCCAGTGCAGATTCCACAACATTCAGTATTACAAGGGCGTTGGAAGAAGGTACATGGGAACATGAAGTCCTGATGGCAGATATTGCAGAAATTGCAAAGCAACTGACCAAACTGAAAGAGGCAGATGTACCGATTCTCTGGCGGCCACTGCATGAAGCAGAAGGGGCATGGTTCTGGTGGGGAGCAGAAGGAGCCGAGCCTTGCAAACAACTATATCGACTGTTGTATGACCAGTTGACCAATGTATATGGGCTGGATAACCTGATTTGGGTATGGAACAGCTATACCTATTCCACTTCGCCGGATTGGTATCCGGGAGATGATGTGGTGGACATTGTCGGATATGATAAATATAATGCTGCGGATGGTTTGCCGAATCTAAGCTCGATTTCCTCTACCTTTTATAGTCTGGTGCAGAGTACAGACGGAGAAAAGATGGTTGCCATGACAGAGAATGATACCATTCCGTCTTTGGAAAATTTGTTGAAAGACAAGGCATCATGGCTGTATTTCTGCCCGTGGTATATGAACTATCTGACCAGTGAGCAGAACAATCCGGCAGAAAATCTGAAAGAGATCTATAACAGTGAGTACTGTATTACACTGGATGAACTGCCGGATTTGAAAAGCTATCCTATCAGTGGCGGCGATATACCAAAACCGGATGTGACTGCTGGTGATCTCAATCAGGATGATGTTGTGGATCTTGCAGATGTTGTGCTGCTGCAAAAATATTTGGTGCGGAAAACAACATTAACCGCAGCACAGGGAAAAGCAGCAGATTATCAGAAGGATGACATTGTAAATATCACGGATTTAATTGCCTTGAAACGAACCATTTTGCAATCATTTTAATATGAGTTCGGCGGAAAAACGAATTCTTTTCACTCTACATTCATTCTAAAATAAGGAGATGCTTTTATGCCCGCTTCAACGACTGCCAATCCGCTTGGCAGTACTTCTGTTACCAAACTCATGTTGAAATTCTCTATTCCCAGCATTATTTCCATGTTGGTCACTGCCCTCTACAATATGGTAGACCAATTGTTTATTGGACAAGCTGTCGGTATGCTCGGAAATGCTGCCACAAATGTAGCGTTTCCTCTCTCGACTTCCTGTATCGCATTTTCCCTTCTATTCGGCATAGGTGGTGCTGCTTGTTTCAATTTAAAAATGGGAGCCGGTGATAAAAAATCTGCTCCTTATGCATTCGGCAATGCCTTTACCATGCTTTTGATCAGCGGTGTTTTGTTGTCTGCCATCAGCCTGATTTTCCTGCATCCGTTGCTGCGTCTGTTTGGTACGCCAGACAATGTTATGCCCTATGCAGAAGAGTATGTGAAAATTACTGCATTTGGGTTTCCCTTTTTGATTCTCACCACAGGCGGTGGACATTTAATCCGTGCAGATGGCAGTCCAACCATGACAATGGCTTGTAACTTAGTCGGTGCGATTGTCAATACCATCTTAGATGCAATTTTTGTCCTGCATCTGAATATGGGCATGGCAGGTGCTGCTTATGCAACGGTCATCGGACAGGTTCTCTCTACGCTGTTGGTCATCCTCTATCTGGTTCGGTATCGGAAATCGGATTTACAGGCAAAACATTTTGTGCCGCAATATTCCTATATAAAGAAAATTGCAGCAATCGGTATGGCATCTTTCCTCAATCAGCTTGCCATTATGCTGGTACAAATTATTTTGAATAATATGCTGAAACACTATGGAGCAGAATCCATTTATGGGGATGCCATTCCGCTTGCCTGTGCTGGGATTATCATGAAAGTATACCAGATTATTTTTTCTGTTGTGATTGGATTGGGGCAAGGCATTCAGCCAATTGTCAGCTTCAATTATGGTGCAAAGAAATATGACCGTGTGTGGCATGCCTATCGTATTGCCATAACAACCGGCGGTATCATCTGTGTGCTTGCTTTTCTATTATTTGAATTCTTCCCCAAGCCGATTCTCTCCCTGTTCGGAGACGGGAGTACACAATACTACGAATTTGGCATTCAGTTTTTCCGAATTTTCTTATTTTTCACTTGGATTGATTTTTTGCAGCCGATTTCTACTACATTCTTCACTGCCATCGGCAAAGCAGCAAAAGGGGCGTTTCTTTCTCTCACACGACAAATGATCTTTTTCTTGCCGCCGTTGCTGTTACTGCCCATGTTCCTTGGTATAGATGGAATTCTATTTGCCGGACCGATTGCCGATCTGCTTTCAGCAATTGTTACCGTTGTCATGATTGCAATCGAATGGAATATCATGAAAAGACAAACATCTGCTTGTCCGGCATAAATATCTTTGGTTTCTATCAAAAAAACGGCATTCTGTATCAAAACAGGATGCCGTTTTTTGATTCTATTATTGCTGTAAAAAGTGGTTCCTATTTCATCGGCTTGCCACATTTTTTACAGAAGGCTGCCGTTTTCGGGTTTCGCATCCCACACTGTGGACAGAAACGAACGCCGACAAAACCTTGTCCGTTTTGCGAATCTGGAAGAAACATCTGTTTCTTTTTGTTGTGCTGCATCAGTCCGATTGCCAGTGCACCGGAGCCTGCTAACAACACTACAATGCCGCCAATTAACAGCAATGTGAAGTTGTCAGAGAAAAAGTCATTCTTATGGTCATCATTCTGGTTATCTATAATAGACATAGCCGCATCTGTCTGTTGCGTTGTCGTTGTTGTCGTCAACATTGTCGTTTCTGCTTCTGTCGGTGCAAGCGTTGTGAAAATCGTTGTCACTGCGGTGGTTGCAATTGTGGTGACGACTGTAGTCGGGGCTTCCGTTGGCGGGTCAGTTGGCGGTTCTGTTTCGACCGGCTCCGGTTCTGGCTCTGGTTCCGGTTCCTCCACAACAGAACCAATTGGAGAGAGATATGTCATGTCTACCCAGCCATAGAAGACAGCACCCTCTTCATGCGGTTCTATATTGTAACAAGTAACCCAGTCAATCCCCATTGTATGACAGGCGGTACGTGCATATACAATATCTCCCTTTTGAAAGCAATATTCAATTTCTTGCTCTCCGCCCTCTTCAATGTATTTCCAACTGTATCCCATGACTCCATCACAATTGATTTCAAATTCTTCACATACAAACCATTGTCCAGGATCCAGTTGATCCGCATTTGCCGGCAGCTGCAAACTGCAAAGACACAACGCTGCTGCAAGAACAGCACAGCCAAATTGTTTTCTAATCCGCATATTTCCCATTTCCTTTCTATCATAGGTTCGCCGCACTTTTTACAGAATGCGGCTGTATTTGGATTCTGCCAATCTGACAGAAATGGTTACTTCTTTTTGTTGTGCTGTATCAGCCCGATTGCCAATGCTCCCGAACCAGCCAGCAATACCACAACGCCGCCAATCAACAGCAATGCAAGGTTATCTGAGAAGAAATTGTTTTTGCGGTTATCGTTCTGGTGGTCTGTAATGGACAGCACATCTGCTGTCTGTTCCGTTGTTGTTGTCGTCAGCATCGTTGTTTCTGCCTCTGTCGGTGCAAGTGTTGTGAAAATCGTTGTCACTGCGGTGGTTGCAATGGTGGTGACTTCGATCGTAGTGGGGGCTTCTGTCGGTGGGTCAGTCGGCGGTTCTGTTTCGACCGGCTCCGGTTCTGGCTCTGGTTCTGGTGCATAATATTCATCGTATGGTGTTAGATATGCCATATCAATATAGCCATAAAATTGCCATCCGTTTTCTGTGTCTTGCTGATTCGCACAAAGGCCCCATGTAATACCTTGTGCTTTCCCACTTGGTGTCGTATAGCCAGCCCTTACATAAACAACATCGCCCTCATGAAATGTATATCCATATTTATCACTATAATGCTCGTAATCTACCCATTCGTCATCTAGTCCTGCAACATAGCGTTTATTTAAGCAGGAAATGACATCATCATGATTAACTACATAATATGCCTCTATGGAAAATAGATCTAATGACAGTCCATCTGCATCCGCTGGCAGCTGCAAGCTGCAAAGACACAATGCTGCTGCGGAGACCGCACAGCCAAGCCGTTTCCCGATTTTCATAGTACATTCCTCCAATTTTTATACAGGGTTTCCCCTTTTTTACAAAATCCAGTTACAAACCATCCCGCCGAAATAAGAAGCCGCATTGAGCACCAAAGAATAGAAAAACGGATTCTGCCGTCCTGTCAGGCATTTCCGGTAAATCCACGCCTCCGACAGCCAGACCGCAAATTCCAGAATTGCAATCCAAAGTACCACAGACGGCATCCGAAACCGAAACCAGTAATCCAGATACACCACCACCGGATTGGTAATCACATTCACCAGAAAGACCAGCAGAAAATCTCGTTTGTTTCGCTGCGGAAAACACGCTGCCGCTGCCAGTTCCAGTATTTCTGTTAGCAGCAGAGAACGCAGCAAGCCTTTTATCAGAGAAACTGCAATCCATGTTTCCATCATGCCTTCACCACACAATCTCGCCGCTTTTCCAGCAACAATGGTATATATAGCAGCACCAGTGATACTGCTGACAGCAACAGATAAATCCACGGTTTGGAAAACTGACTACTGTTACAGAAATAAGACGGTATCAACCCGATAAAAATGGCAAATGTCAATGCACCGAATGCGGTTCCCTTGGCAGATGGAAACTGCATTCCCAGCAGGGAGAGCGTAATCGGCATGGTCATATTAAACAGGAATACCGCAAGCAATCCCATCACTGGCACAGCATTTGCCCCTAAAAACAGCAGTGCACTGCATGTCAACGAAACCAACACAGTCGGACGGATGCCAAATCGATCTGCCAAAACACCGCCGACTGCTTTTCCCAATACGATGCCCACTGTCATCAGCAGTGCCAACCAACCGGATGACCACGAAAAATGAAATATCGTTCCAGCAAATGACCGCAGGATCACGACCAGAATACAGCAGACCGCAAGCAACAGCGACCAACTACCCTTTTCCGGTTGAAAGGAGATTGGTTGTTTGATTTGGTTTTTTACCGTTGTCCTATAGCATAAAACCAACTGGAGTAATAGTGCAATCCCCAGTACTACAATCATTGTTGGGATCCAGTTCATTCCTTGTCCGGCAACCCACTTTCCGCCAAATACCCCAAATGCACCAGTTGCCACAAAGATACCGACTGGCTGACAAGCGTTTTCCCGATATGCCATTGCTTCTCGTCCACCGCCGACATGAAAACAAGCATTTCCAACTCCCAGCAGCAAAACGGCTGGCAACAGCGGCAGACCAAAACCAGTTCCAACATAAACAGAAAGCAGACAGAGCAAGCCAGCGGCAACCATATATTGATTGCGTTGCAGCCAGTCTCCGAAAATTCCAACAGGAAGCTGTCCGGCAAAGGCAATAAAATTATAAAGCACGCCATACAGCAGCCAAGTTTCTATGCCGCCCGTCCAACATGCCGGCATAACAATCTGTACCATATAGTAAATACAGCAAAAATCCACCAGACAATGCAACACAGTATAATAAGAGAGAGAAATTGCTTTTCCACGTTTTTCTGATATCCCAATCATCCCATTTTTCTCCTTTTTTCGATTTCTATTCCATTATACAGCATTTCCACATTATTTTCAATGGTTTTAGAAAAAATTTGAAATTCTGCCATATAAAAAACACCGAACAGCAGCAATGTTTGTGTTGTTCGGTAAAGATAGAATGAACATAACATGAGTTCGATAAAAATGCATTGTCCTATTTCTTAGGGAAACCTTTTCTGAACCGTCCGGCAGAATCGCTACGCTGTCTGCCTGTGACCGCTGTCCGCCATTCGGCGGGTAAAACTTGCTCATTGAACGCACATGAAACATAAATTACTGTTTTGGCGGAATCATTGTCAGGGAGATCCTGCCACGTTTGACATCGACCTCCATGACCCAGACTTTCACCACTTCGCCAACCTGTACTGCTTCTAACGGATGTTTGATAAAGCGATTACAGATTTTAGAAATGTGTACCAAACCATCTTCATGAACGCCGACATCTACGAAACAACCGAAGTCGGTGATATTCCGCACTGTTCCCATCAGTTCCATACCGGGCTTCAGGTCTTTCAGCTCCATGACATCGCCGCTCCGCAGTAGGGGTGGTGGCAGTTCCTCTCTGGGGTCACGTCCCGGTTTTGCGAGTTCCTGTACAATGTCCTGCATCGTTGGGACACCTACACCAGCCTGTTCTGCCAGTTTGGCAATGCCGTATTGCTTTGCGGCAGTCAACAGCTCCGGATGATTCTGTGCAGACATCGCAGACAGCGAAAACCCACAGGCTTGCAGCACGGTTTTCGCAGCAGCATAGCTTTCTGGGTGCACGGCGGTGTTGTCCAGCGGATTGACTGCATTGGGAATCCGCAGAAATCCGGCACACTGTTCAAATGCCTTCGGACCGAGTTTGGATACCTTTTTCAGCTGTTTCCGGTCGGTAAAGGCTCCGTTTTCTGTCCGGTAGGCAACAATATTTTTTGCAATCGTGCTGTTAATGCCGGCAACGTGAGAGAGCAGGGAAAAAGAGGCAGTATTCAAATCTACGCCGACCCCATTCACACAGTCTTCTACGACGCCGTCCAGTGCCGCTGACAGTTCTTTTTTCGGCATATCGTGCTGATATTGTCCGACACCGATTGCCTGCGGGTCAATTTTGACCAGCTCTGCCAGTGGATCTTGCAGCCGTCTGGCAATGGAAACCGCACTTCGCAGGGAAACATCATATTCCGGAAACTCCTCTGCTGCCAGCTTGGAAGCAGAGTAAACCGATGCACCTGCCTCGGAAACGACCATATAAGCCGCTGGATGCGGCAGGGTTTTCAGCAGAGCCGATACAACGGCTTCGGCTTCTCTGGAGGCAGTTCCATTGCCAATCGCAACCGCAGTCACATGATGTGCAATCATCATGCGGTGGATGGTTTCCTTTCCCTGTTCCATTTTTGCCCCCTCGCCAAGGGTAATATAGGCAACACCCGTATCCAGAACCGCACCAGTTGCATCTACCACTGCCAGTTTGCAGCCGGTTCGATAGCCGGGGTCAACGCCCAGCACGGTTTGATTTTTGAGTGGTGCTGCCAGCAGCAATTGTCGGAGATTCGCAGCAAATACCTGAATGGCAGCCGTTTCGGCTTCTTCCGTCAGACTTTTCCGGATTTCTCGTTCCACTGCCGGAAAGAGCAGGCGTTGAAAGGCATCTTCTGCGGCTGCCTGTACCAGTTGGGCACTGGCACTTTGATTCTTGACATATTTCCGCACCACAATGGCAGCCCCTTTGCCCTCTGGCAGCTGAATGCTCACCTTGAGGGCATTTTCCTGTTCGCCTCGATTGATGGCAAGCACCCGATGTCCAGCAAGCTTTTCCATAGGGGACTGAAAGTCATAGTAATTGCGGTAGGGTGTTTCTGCTTCGTCATCGACTGCACGGGCATATAATGTGCCACTCAGCATGGTAAACCGCCGCATTTGTTTTCGCAGGGCGGCATCATTTGCCATTTCCTCCGCTAAAATATCCATGGCTCCTTGTAGAGCTGCCTCGGTGTCGGGCACGTCCTGTTCCGGCTGGACAAAAGCCGCTGCCGCTTCTGCTGGATGGGTGTCCGGTTTTTGTTCCATCAGCAGACGAGCAAGTGGTTCCAAGCCACGGGCAATGGCGGCAGAAGCTCTTGTTTTCCGCTTTGGACGATAGGGGAGATAGAGATCTTCTGCTTCGACCAGTGTTTTGGCAGCTTGAATTTGCTGTTCCAATTCCGGCGTTAATTTTTCCTGTGCGGCGATGGCAGTCCGGATTTCTTCTTTTCGCTGTTCCAGCTTCCGCAGATATTGCAGACGGGTGTCCAGCTGCCGCAGCAATTGGTCATCCAGGGAACCGGTTGCCTCTTTCCGGTAACGGGCAATAAAGGGAATGGTTTTGCCGTCATCCAGCAGGGCAACGGTATGTTCGACCTGTTCTTTTCGCAAATGAAATTCTTCTGTCAAAATATCGATAATTTGCAAGGGAAAACCGCCTCCTAATTTTTTATCCCCATTGATTATAGCACAAAAACGGACAGTTTGCAATAAAAAAACGACCCTCAGAAAAGAGGGTCGTTTGGAGAGAATTTATAGAAACGGTGCAGCGAACACCTGTAGGAGGGCAGTGTTCGTTGTAGACCGGAAATGCAATCAAAAAATGGCTGGCACAGTTTGCAGATATGCTGCTTATTTGATTTCCAGTCGTCTGGATGTCGGTACGTCTGGCTGCTTTTTCGGCAGAATCATATAGAGAATGCCGTTTTTGTATTCTGCTTCAATTTTTTCTGCATCAATGCCGGAAATATCAAACCGTCGTTTGTACGAATTGTAGGAACGTTCCCGACAAATGTAAGTTCCCTTGGTCTTTTCCAATTGTTCCTGACTGTGTACAGCAGATAAAACCAGTTCATCGCCGTTTACATCCAGCTGGATGTCACCTTTTTCAAAGCCCGGCAGTTCAGCTTCCATGATATATTTGTCATCTTCCTCCCGAATATCGGTCTTGAAGCTGCAAACTTCTGTATTGTTGAAAAAATTGCGATCAAAATCACGGAACGAATCAAATAAAGAAAATGGACCTTTTGCAAATGTTGTCAAGCCATACATAATGAATTCCTCCTGTTTTAAGGTAAAATAAATGATGATTTCCTGTTGTATGTTACGATGCAGTCCTCCTTTCAGAGGGCTGCATCAGGTGGAAAAAGGGAATGCTTATTTCACTTCCAGCCGCTTGGAAACCGGTACATCCGGTTGTTTCTTGGGCAGGGTCACATATAAAATGCCGTTTTTATATTCTGCTTCCAATTTGTCAGTATCAATACCGGACAGGTCGAAGCTTCTCTGATACGATATATCAGAACGTTCCCGACGAATGTAGTTTTTCTTTTCGTCCTTTTCTTCGCTGTTGGTATGGTGTTCTGCCGTCAGCTGCAAGCGGTCTTCCTGTACATCCAGATGAATTTCATCCTTTTCAAAGCCCGGCAGCTCGGTTTCCATCACAAACTTGTCGCCTTCGTCCCGAATATCGGTTTTGCAGCTGTTCATGTTTGTGGTGCCAGCGAAAAAGTCGTTTTCAAAATCGTGAAAAGCGTTCAATAAATCAAGGTGTTTCTTTTCAAACGGTGTCATGGTATACATAAAAATTCCTCCTTCAAAAGCAGGTTTTCCTGCGTGGGTGTCTGGTGGATGTTTCATTTGTTTTTGGAATCTGCTGGCAGTGTAGCAACTGCCTTGCGGATTGTGATTGCTATTTTTTGTGATTCCGTTCCATTGGTCTCATTCCTTTCTTTCATTGTCCTTATGATACTGCCCTTATATGAAAGGTTTGCGATGAGACTGTGAAAAATGGATGAAATTTAGCACTCTAAGAGAAAGAGTGCTAATAGAGGTTAATTGCGAGTGCTAACTCAATTGCGAAAAAGCAGCGTCCTCTCTGCACCAGCAAAGAAGACGCTGTTTTGATTTTAGATAAAAGGGTTATGCATCCCAGTTTTGTGTAAAGATAGCTAGTCGTTCCCACAGTATGATGTCAACGACATTGATCTGATCATCCTGATTCATATCTGCAGCTTTTCCCTGTTCTGCATTCAGAGTTTCCTTCCGAATCAGGTATTTCTGCAACAGAATCAAGTCGTTCAATCTTACAATGCCATCCAAATCAACATCGCCCAGTATGATATCTGGATCGGTTGTAGTCGTTGTAGTAGTTTCTGTAGTCGTCGTTGTCGTACCCGTTGTTGTGGTAGTGGTTACCTTGGGTTCTACATCATCAATGACAGAGTAGAATGCCGGTTTTGCCTGAAAGTTTTCATCAAACAGCAGCGGTACTCTGCTTGCACGCCAGCTCTGGTCGTCGGTTACGCCCCAGATGACAACCGCAGAAATGCTGTCCGCATAATCTACATAAACGTCGAAAATATCACTGTAAAGCTGTGCCTGATTTTGCAAACCTGTTTCAGAAGTATCCGAAGTGGTAATATCCAACTCAGTGATCTGAACATCCAAACCGGTCGAAGCAAATTTATCCAGTGCTTTTCTGTATGCAGAAGCAGTCGGGAAGCCAACATCCAAGTGAGACTGCATGCCGATTCCGTCAATCAAGCCTTTCTCCTTTAAATCCATTGCCATATCATAGATGGCAGTGGTCTTACTCGGCATATATTCGTTGAAGTCGTTGTAATAGAGCTTGCATCCAGCCGGTGCATACTTTCTTGCATATTCAAATGCTGGTTCAATGAAAGAGTTGTCGCCGAAAATGCGAACCCATGCGGAGCTGTTGGAGTCTTCAGATTTGCTGGAGCCAGCTTCCCGAGGCGTACCATTATCTGTCCACGCTTCATTGACAACGTCCCAAGCATAGAATTCCACATCTGGATACTGGGTTGCCAGACCTTCCATGACGTTCTTGATATAGTTTTCCATTCTCTGGAGCATGGTATCCTTGTCCACCCAGGCACCGTCATCAGAGAAGCCTTCTTTGAAGAACCAGTCCGGTGTCTGACTGTGCCATACGAGGGTATGACCACGCACCGGAATTTTATGTTCTGCACAATATTTCAGTAGGGCATCTGCCTGTGCAAAGTTTACTTGCGGATTCACATCGTTGCCTTTTTCCTGTGAAGCAGCCTGATCCAGTACGTAGTCTGGTTTCAGTTCATTGCCGAATGTGATACTTTCGTTAAAGTGCTTTTCTACCAGATCCATAAAGGATGGGGATGCCAGATTGGAAGCCATGATGGCAGTTCCAATTTTGAAGTAGCCGCTGTAAACATCCTTCAGAGAAGCAATGTCTTCCTGAATCGGAATGACGGGTGCTTCCGCAAGGGTGAAGTCATCAATGTACATATCAGCACCATCGTTGCATTCAAAGTAGATATAAACATTGGTGACATCGTCTGTAAAGCTGAATTTGATATTGGAAAATTCTGCCCAGTTACCATTGGAAACGCCGGAAGACAAGTTGTCGTAATGCCGTTCTCCAGCTGCATCTGTGTATTCTATGCTGAGTTTAATAGTATTGTACCAAGCCGTCATGGCATAGGCACTGACGGTGTATTCCTTATTCGGTTCACAAATGTCATCTAACAGCAGCTGTGGACCATGCCAGCCTTTTGTACGGTCAGTCATATATAAAGAAGAAGAACCGCTGTATGCTTGTGCAGTAGAGAGAGAAAGCGTGCCGATACCGTCTCTGCCAGTAAACAGAATATCACCGCTTTCAAAGTCTGTACTATAAATGACATTTCCAGTTGCTGTATCCTCTGCCGTAACGGCTGCAAACGGGATAGAAGTTCCGAGCAGCACTGTGCTCAGCAATCCGGCAAGGAGTTTTTTTGTCGTATGTCGTTTCATAAAAAGTGCCCTCCCATAGAGTTCAAAATGATAAAGAACGAATGCATTGATATGCCATTTTATGGTGTTTTCATGATTCTGTTTGCAAGATCTGTAACAAAATCAGATGGGTTTAGTATACCATATTTTTTCTGAAATGTAAATACTTTTGTTTGGAATCAGCTTATTTTTTGTTAAAAATGACAAGAAATAAAGGGAAAAATATAGCATTCTGCATAAAAATCAGGAGAGCAGTGGACAGGCAGGATGGACGATGTCACCAATTCCGTCTATTCTGCATATGTTGCAGTAGATGGTTTGTACGCTCTGTCCGCAGAGCTGCCATCGAACTGTGGAAAAAGTGAGGGGTTTTTATGCAATCTGATATGCAATTTGATTTTTTGCAGGATGCGGCATGGAATCGGTTTCATCTGTTAGAGGAAGCACCGAAATCGAATCGGATTTCGTCGTTACCGGAGGAGATGCCGATTGGGATGGCATATGTGCCGTATCAGCAATGGGATACGGTATATACAGCAGAAGAAGGGTTTCCAAAGGGAACCATTTTCCCACAGCTGCATAAACCATTCTGTCCGGGAGGTGCGTCTCATGCGTGAACGAGAGATGCTGCTGCAAAGCATCCAGCAATGTGATTTTGTGCTCTACGAATTACAGTTATATCTGGATACGCATCCGAACTGCAAACGGGCAATGGAGCAGTATCGGAAACATTTAGAAATGAAGAAAAAAGCAGAAAAGATGTATACGGAAAAATACGGTCCGATTCAGGCGTATCAGTCGGATACAACGGAGCGTTGGAACTGGACAGATGCACCATGGCCATGGGAACAGGAGGCGAATTGAGATGTGGGTTTATGAGAAGAAATTATCATATTGAACTCATACATATAAATCAATAAAAAAAACCGCCCCACCGGATAGATAAGGAATCCAGCGGAGCGGTTTTTTGTTCGTCTGCCTATTGGACGGTCAGCGAATCTATTACTATGATAGCACATTTCATTGTAGTTTTTTGTCGATACTTGCAACGTGCTCTAAAATTTGTTTT
>JAEDGE010000212.1 GCA_016297675.1 Oscillospiraceae bacterium | reverse complement strand
TCTTGTCCTACCGTTTGCAACTGTCAAACTGTCAAAGCCGTTTTTTTGACACTTGCCGCTTTGACACTTTGACAGTTACGAAGAAAACAGCCGATGGGATGCAAAGACAGGAACAGCATGGATGTTCGGAATCCATACACAAAAATCCCTTGCACTTTTTGTTTCCTTGTGGTATCATAAATGCATACCGATTCTTTGTGCAAAGGATGGGAGAGGAGAGAAAAACAGAGTATGAAAACCAGACATCACACCAAGAAGGAGGGGACTCCATGCAGGTATTTGTAATTGCCAACCAGAAGGGCGGCATTGGGAAAACCACCACTGCCACTGCCCTTTCTTCCATTTTGTCTGCCAAGGGACGGCACACTTTGCTCATTGATGCCGATCGGCAAGGCAATAGTACCGATACGTTTCAGGCAGCCATAGAGGGGCAGGCAACGCTTTACGATTTGCTGTTAGAGAAACCGCCTGTTCCCATCGAAGAGTGTATTCAGCATTTGCCGGCAGGTGACATCATTGCAGCGGATCCGCTGCTCCGGAAAGCAGATGAAATCCTGACAGGCGATGTGGAGGGGCTCTATCGGCTCTCGGATGCCCTTTCTGCATTGTCCGGCTATGATGCCGTGGTGATTGATACCGCTCCCACCATCAACAGCTTGCTGCACAATGCTTTGATTGCTGCCACGGATGTGATTATTCCGGTGACGGCAGACCGGTACGCCTTGCAGGGGCTTTCTCAGCTGTATGAGACCATTCAGGCGGTCAAACGCCGGCAAAATCCAACCATGCGGATTGCTGGATTACTGCTGGTGAAATTCAGCCGGAGAACGAATCTCTCCAGAGAAGTACAGGAGAGCCTGACACGGATTGCAGAGCAGATGGAAACTCGATTGTTTTCGGTGTCCATTCGGGAGTGTGTCAAAGTGCGGGAGGCACAGGCCGTCCGCAAACCATTGTTGGCATATGATGCACAATGTACAGCAGCACAGGATTATCTGGCGTTTGTAGAGGAGTTATTACAATAGAGAACAGCACAATCTATTTTTCAATGACAGCGTAGATTCCATGCCGCAGGCGACTGCGGTCAAGCTGGCTCAGCTTGGCGAGGGTGATTCCCCACAGTGTGGGCAATGTCATCAACTTAAGGAAATCCGGTCAATCCGCCCTTAAAAACGCAGTAAGTAACTGCTGACATAATAGCGGGATGCGGGTACACTATTTTGGTTCGTGAACGCTTAAGTTGATGACATTGACAGTGTGGGGAAATGTCCCGAAGGGACAAAAGGGGAGGGCATCCTCTAAAAAAGGGGGGCAAGCTGCCACAGGCAGACAGCGAAGCGAATCTGCCGGACGGTTCGGAAAAGCTTTCCGAAGAGAGGAAAATAGATTTCCGTGAGAAAACAGAAAGGAAGGCACATAAATGGCAAGAATAAAAACCTTTGGGGCAGATGACGGCTTGTTTGCCCCCAGAACAGATTTGACACAAGAAGTACAAAAGGAAGAAACAAGAAGTATCCGAAGTTTACACAAGAAGCCGCTGGAAATCGGTACGACACAGGGTCGGAAGGGGCTGAAGCTGAAGCGGATCAATATGGCATTTTCCGATGAAAATTATCTGTTTGTGCAGAAAGAGGCCAGACGGCAGGGTATGACCATGACGGCATTTGTCAATGCAATACTGGACGATTATCGGATGGACGAGTGAAAGCGTGAAATTTTGTTTCCTTGCAAGAACGAACAGGAATGTACAGAATGGAACAGTCCTATTATTATACTAGGCTCTATTGCAAAATCTACGATTTTGCAATACCGGCAATGAATTGCCGGTGGTGGCTCTGCCACCAAGAGCCGCCGTTCATACTGCCTTTGCAAAGCCTATGGCTTTGCAGCCGCTTTTGGCGGCATTGCAAACAACGATGTTGTTTGCAATAGAGGGCAGTATATAAGGAATATGAAAAATAAGACATGTGAGCGAATAACAAATAGATGGAACGGATTCGGAGACAATGGGAACGCTGGAAACCGTTTTTAGGAAGGAGTGATTTTTTATGAGTACCAGAGAGATTGCTTACAGTATTTTTGAACAGCTCACAGAAGAGGAATTGCAAGGCTTTATTGCCCTGTTTCGCAGAGCGTATCCGCCGAAAACAGAGGACAGGGATACCCGCAGAGAGGCGTTTGCACGGTTGGAGCAGATGTGCAGACCGATGCCGGAGCTGGATGAAAAGAGGGAACTTGCAGAATACCGAGAGGAAAAATACGGAAAATGAAAATTCTAATAGATACCAATCTCCTGATAGATTATTTTTCAAAAAGACCTTTGTTCTTTGCGGATGCACGTACTATCCTCAAGCTTTGCATGGAACAGCAGATAGACGGTTGTATTGCAGCACATTCTATCATGAATGTGTTTTACATCCTGCGAAAAGAACTGACGCTGGAAGAACGGCGAAGCATTTTGCTTGACCTTTGCAAAATCGTTTCTGTCATTGGGATTGACCAGACCAAACTGGTTGCTGCTCTGGAAAATGAGGATTTTACAGATGTGGAGGACTGTTTGCAAATGGAATGTGCAAAGGAATTTGCAGCAGATTATATTGTGACAAGGAACATCAAGGATTTTCAGCACAGTGTCATTCCGCCAATCCTGCCAAGGGATTTTTTGCAAAAGGTAGGGAAATACACAGATGCGGCATTATGATTGCAGGAATCATTCGTCAAGCTTTTCTGCAATTTTATCACGCAAATCAATTTTTAAATGATGGTATCAATTTTACGCCGCAGGCGACTGC
>JAEDGE010000211.1 GCA_016297675.1 Oscillospiraceae bacterium | reverse complement strand
ATTTCCGCAAAAGTAAGAAAAAGGCAGAACCGCATGACAATTCTATGTATTGTTATTTCGGTTTTACTTGTAACGGCCATTTTCAGCATAGCCGATATGTTTATCCGCACGGAAAGCGGTGGGTTACAAGAGAAACATGGGAACTGGCATATCCAGGTGGCAGACGTTTCACAGGATGTAGGGGAAGAAATCAGCCAGCGTTCCGATGTCGAAGCTGTCGGTTGGGCAGAATCTTTCAATTTCGACGCAGAACAGCCGTATTATATCGGGGAGAAAAGAGCTGCCTTATACGGTGTGGATGACGTTTATCTGACCCAGCTTGTAGATGTTCTTGAAGAAGGGGATGCTCCGCAAAATGACCATGAGGTTATGCTCAGTTCTAATGCGAAACTTGCGCTGGATGTGCAGATCGGCGATACTGTGACGGTACAGACGCCTGCCGGAGATGCTGATTTTACTATATCTGGTTTTGGTTCAGATGACAGTGAATATTATCGCGGGCAGACATATCTGGTTGCCGTATACATGACGCGTACTGCGTTTACATCTCTTATGGAACAGAACGGCATCAAGAGCAATCCAACCTGTTACATTCAGTTTGAAAGTGCGTCTAAAGCAGCCGATGCAATTACGGAGTTTGAGCAGCAGTATCATCTGTCTGCGGAAAATATTTCCGAAAATACTGCGATCATGGGACTTTCCGGGCAGAGCAGCAATGAATCTGTGAAAAATGTTTATGGGATAGCGGCTATCCTCTTCGTTTTGGTATTGCTGGCTGGAGTGCTGATGATCTCAGGCAGCATGAATAGTAATGTGGCACAGCGGACAAGGTTTTTTGGTATGATGCGCTGTATTGGTGCAAGCCGTAAACAGGTTATCCGATATGTACGGCTGGAAGCACTGAATTGGTGCAAAACGGCTGTACCGATAGGTGTGATCTCAGGTGCAGTAATCAGTTGTGGCGTATGTGCGATGCTGCATTATGGTATTGGCGGTGAATTTGCCACGATGCCTGTGTTTGCACTTAGTCCCGTTGGTATTATCTGTGGTGTGTTGGTTGGAATTGTGACGGTTCTGCTTGCGGCACAGTCTCCGGCAAAACGCGCAGCTAGGGTTTCCCCTATGGCGGCGGTTGCCGGAAATGAGGAGTCCGCATTTACTGTACATCATACATCAAAACTGAGTTTTGGTAAAATTGAGCGGACTTTGGGTGCTCACCATGCAACAAACTCTAAGAAAAACTGGTTCCTGATGACAGCCAGCTTTTCCCTCAGCATTATTTTGACGCTCTGCTTTTCAGTAGGGTTGGATTTTGCCCGTGAGTTGGTGCCGTCTTTTCAGTCATGGTATCCGGATCTTACGCTCAATGGTTACGCAAATGCGATGGTTCTGGATCAGGACGTATTTGACGAAATCAGCACAATTTCAGGCGTGGAGTCCGTTTATGGCAGTTCCTACATGGATTATGTTCCAGCCACTTCTTCAAGAGAAGGAATCGACCATGTAAACCTGGCGTCTTACAGTGATTTTCTGTTGGACAGCGCAGCAGACAGTGTGATGGAAGGGGATATATCGGCAATCTACGGAGATACAAACCAGGTTATGACCGTCAGCAACAAGGATAACCCGCTAAAGGTTGGGGATACCATTCAGATTGACGGGAAAGAAGTAGAGATTACATGTTCTGTGTCCAGTGGCTTATGGTCCAGTGAATACAGTGTAATTTGTTCACAGGAAACCTTTGAATGGCTGACTGGCGAAAAAAATTACACAACGATCGGCGTGTCTCTGGATAAAAACGCTACAGATGAAACCATACGGCAGATCAACAATCTGGCCGAGAGTGATGTGATTTTTACAGATATGCGTGAAAGCAACCAGGAAAATGCCGCAACTTTTTGGGCGACACAGATTGTTGTATATAGCTTCCTGGCAATCATTGCCTTGATTACACTGTTCAATATGATTAACAGCATTTCCATGAGTGTAACTGCCCGAATAAAACAATATGGCGCTATGCGGGCCATTGGTATGGATGGCAATCAGCTCACACGGATGATTACAGCAGAGGCCTTTACCTATGCTTTCTCTGGACTTATTGTTGGCTGCGGGGTTGGCCTTTTACTCAACCGTTTCCTGTGGGTAAATCTTCTTACCCGGTATTTTGGAACACAATGGGATGTACCAGTGACTTTGTTGATTATTGTCGTTGTGTTTTGCTTCGTTGCTGCCGTCGCAGCAGTCCATTCACCGGCCAAACGGATACGGAACATGGCAATTACTGCAACAATCAACGAGTTATAAAATTTGAAGTATCCTGCCGGACAGCAAAATACCTTGTCCGGCAGCGATATTTCCGAGAGGCATGGTGGGGGATAAAAGGATGTGCTGGATTTCTTTTGGAATATTCTTAATAGCGATGTTTGCATTTATTGGAATTATGGTGCGTGATCCTCGGGCGCTGTGGAGTGGCTTTTCATTATTCTGGACTCTGGTATGCTTTGCACTGTTTGCGTTTATTTTACTATCGCAGTATACAGATCAGCTTGTGGAGCATGACTGGTTCATGGGTGTTTTGGTGTTCTTCTTTATTGTTGCCGTACTCTGCGCTTGTGCCTTTCCAGGACTTATAGATACTTACATCCAAATGGAAAACAGTAGCAAAATGAATAACACAAAAATCCTGAAGCAAGCCGTAAGACATATGTTTTGCTTCAGGATTTTTCACTTCTGTAATGTGCCATTACCTCAAGTATTGTTGAGAATACAATTTGTCTAATAGATATGCCTTTCTGCAAATATTTTCTTTGCG
>JAEDGE010000044.1 GCA_016297675.1 Oscillospiraceae bacterium | reverse complement strand
CTGTAAACACATCACTGTTCTGACAGCACTTGTGTACAACGACACTTGCCACACCGCCTGCTCCGATAATCAATGCTTTTCCCATGTTTCATTTCCTCCCATAACATAAATTTAATAACAATCCCAGTTGTAAATCACATCGCTGAAATCACACTGTTTCAGCTTCTCCCGATGGATAAAGAAATTGCAGATTCCTGCATCACCCCATATAATACGATCCTGTCCATCTCCGAAATCACTATCCAGTTGGAACAGAAGCACATCATGCAAATCCTCTTCATTCCGTGGGTCATACTGCGTAAAACCTGGATAGCCACCCATTTTATGAGCAAATCCATCATTTGCAGCTTCATAAATCTCATCCGGTATTTCTTCTACTTCTTTCTGATAGGCATCCAGAACGGCGTTTTCCATGTAGCTTTCAAAATGGCAATCCCCATTAGAAATGGTTTCGGTTTCTTCCGAAAACGCCAAACCCCAACAGCCGGAAACCGGAAATAAATCTTCTCCAAACGGAAGATTGTTGCCAACCTTTTCGTTTACTTCTGCTTCTGTGACCGTTCTGTCCAGTTCCTTGTAGTAACAAATACGAAAGCCGTCCTGATGGGTATTGTTATCAAAATCGCATCCAGCCAAGTCATCATTCAAAATCCAGAATTGCAGCAAACCTGTGTGCGGAAAATCCGGCAGCGTAATTTGACTGCAATCAATTTGTGCCAGCAATCGCAGCTGAAATCCTTTGCTGTCTGTTGGAATTTGTTCGCCATGCGGCACATAGCCCAGACCGCCGACCTTACTTTCAAAAATAGAAGGGTTGCTGTCCGTCAGGGTTAGTTTCATACACGGAATCCGTGTCTTTTCCATAACCGTATTCCACATCTCTTTTGTAATCTGTTCGTTTTCTTGCATTTTTTCCTCACTTTCTATGGAAAGGATTTTCCATACTTTTTTTAACACTGCCTTACTGAAACCATCCAACCACTTTACGTTTTATTTTCGCCCTTCCGCATCCGATTCCCGCAACGCATCTCTCACGTTATTCGGAATCGCAAAGCACCCTTGATGTAAAATCGTATTATAATACCGTGTCCGAATCCCCAGACTGTTCCACCACTCCGCCTGCAAATCTCTCCGTGGGTCATATTTTTTGGAGGCAAATCCAAACAGCCAGTGTCCGGATGGATAAGTTGGAATGTGTGCTTGATAGACTAATGCAATCGGAAAGAAATGCTTAATCCGACTGTGTGCCCGTTTCATAGAATTGGCATAAGACGTATAGAAAGTACTCTCATGCTGATTAACAAGAATCCCATCCTCTCGCAATGCTTTATAGCAATTGCCGTAAAACTCCTTTGTAAACAGCCCTTCCCCAACGCCGAATGGGTCAGTCGAATCCACAATGATCAAATCATATGCATTCTCTACTTTTCGTACAAATCGCAGTCCGTCCTGAATGTGTATTTCCGCTCTGGGATCATCAAATCCACAGGCTGTAAACGGCAGATACTGCTTGGACAATTCCACTACCATCTCATCAATCTCTACCACATCAATGTGTGCAATAGACGGATAGCGTACCAGTTCTCGTACTGTACCACCATCACCGGCACCAATCACTAAAATATCACGGATGTTTGGATTTGTTGCCATTGGAATATGGGTAATCATCTCATGATAGATGTATTCATCCTTTTCGGTCAGCATCAGCAGACCATCCAGCGTCATGATTCTGCCAAATTCCACTGATTCAAAGATATCAATCCGCTGAAAGTCACTCTGCACACTGGCAAGCTGTTTGTCCACCCGCATGGACATTCTCACATGGTCTGTGTGATTTTCGGTATACCAAATATCCATACTTTTTTATCCTTTCTGTTCTGCAATCTTATGCACTTTCCATCTTATTTCACAACCTGCAAACTGGAAAGTGTCATATCCTGTGAACCTGTCAGGGAACAGCCCTTTTCTTTTGCATATAAAATATAGGAGACGATTGCCTCTGTAATCCGTTCTCCCGGTGCTAAAATCGGAATGCCGGGTGGATAACACATCACAAATTCTGCACAAACTCGTCCCACGCTGAACCGCAGCGGCATGGCTTCTTTCTCTGCATAAAATGCCTGTTGCGGCGGCATGACCACATCCGGTGGAAGATACTCACTGTTCAGCATACCAGTTGCATCCCCACCGTACAGCCGTTTGATTTCTGAAAGTGCCGAAATCAGCCGTTCAATTTCCAGTTCTCTGTCTCCGGCAGTGACAATCGCTAAAATATTGCCAATATCACCGAACTCAATCTGAATGTCATATTCATCCCGCAGTAAATCATAGACTTCAATTCCAGCCAGCCCCGTATTTCTGGTGTGAATGGAAAGCTTTGTGTTATCAAATGCATAGAAGGAATTGCCGTTGCACAACTCTGCACCATAGGCATAATAGCCACCAATGCGATTAATTTCCTCTCTGGCATAATTCACAAACTGCACCGTTTTATGAAACATTTCTCGCCCATTCAATGCCAGATTTCGCCTTGCAATGTCCAACGAAACCATCAGCAAGTAAGAAGCACTTGTGGTCTGCGTCAGATTGATGACCTGCCGCACATAGTCTGCGTTTACCGTATCCGCACAGAGCAGCATCGCACTCTGTGTCAAGGAGCCACCTGTTTTATGTACACTTACAGCTGCCATATCTGCACCTGCTGCCATCGCAGAACATGGTAAGTTTTCGCCAAAATAAAAATGGGTTCCATGTGCTTCGTCTGCCAGCAGCAGCATACCATGTGCATGAGCAAGCTCTGCAATTTTCCGAATATCGGCACACACACCGTAATACGTCGGATTGTTGACCAGAACCGCCTTGGCATCCGGATTCGCCAGAATGGCAGCCTCCACATCTTCTACTGCCATACCCAACGGAATGCCCAGATCCTTCTGCTCGCCAGGGTCAACATAAACTGGTATTGCCCCATTGACAACCAGTGCATTGATGGCACTGCGGTGCACATTGCGAGGCATAATCAATTTCTCCCCTGCCTTACAGGCAGACAAAATCATTGCCTGTGACGCACCCGTTGCACCATTGATGATAAAAAAGGCATTCTTTGCTCCAAATGCCTCCGCAGCAAGATCCTGTGCATCCCGTATCACCGAAACCGGATGACAGAGATTGTCCAGATTTTTCATGGAGTTGACATCCATACGCACACAATCATTTCCCAGAAAATCTGCCAGTTCATGATTTCCCCGTCCGCCTTTATGACCGGGCACATCAAACCGTACTACCCGATTCAAACGATGAGCCTGCATTGCCTCCAGCAATGGGGCATCCTGTTGGGTGTAATGTCCCATACCACCTGTTCCCCCTTTATCCATAGATATTTCTGCCACTGAAAATTTCAATCATTTCCCGACGCAGCTGATTGGTAATATCCAAACGTACTTTGGGATCCAGCTCATAGACATCTGTCTTAAATAAATAATTCTGCAACTGCATTTCTTTTATCAGCATTCTACAATGAAAAATATTTGCCTGATACATATTCATATCCATTGTATCATATCGAAGCAAAATTTCAGGATCAATATAATCCTGAATTGATGTAATATCGTGATCAATAAAAAACTTTTTTCCATTGACATCTCGGGTAAATCCTCTTACCCGATAGTCAATTGTGATAATATCCGAGTCAAAACTGCGAATCAAATAATCCAGTGTATTCAGCGGAGAAATCTCCCCACAGGTAGAAACATCAATATCTACACGAAAAGTCGTCACCTCATTATCTGGATGACTTTCCGGAAATGTGTGAACGGTTACATGACTTTTGTCCAGATGAGCATGGACATCTCGCCGTCTTAAAAACGTTTCTCCCTGATTGCAGGAAATATCAATTTGTGTGGGAACATGTCCTTCTGCAATTAAAATATTAACCGATGCCCCTTGCGGCTCGTAATCCTGCTTGGAAATGTTCAAAATAGAAGCCCCAATCATCTCTGTCACGTCACAGAGAATATTGGTCAGTCGTTCCGAGTTATACTGTTCATCAATATAGCGAATATAATCCTGCTTCTCTCGTTCTGTCTTTGCATAGCAAACGTCAAAAATGTTAAAGCTAAGCGTTTTTGTGAGATTGTTAAACCCGTACAGTGCCAGCTTCTTTTCCAACCCTACCATCACAGCCTTCCATAAAATGTCATATCAAAGAATCCTTTTGTTTTCTGAGTCAAATCTATATCAAGAATTCATTTTAGCACATTCTTTCAAAAAATGCAACGGGATACGGAGAAATTTTTTGTAACTTTGTGAATTGCATATTATTTCATGGCTTCATAGAATCTATTGCTCTATGGGTTTCAGGCAATGCCGCAATAAATAGCCCTCCCGAACACCATACGGACTGACATAAATCATCTTGCTATTCAATTGTTTTAAAATGACATCCAAAATCAACATTCCTGGTACAATCGTGTGTACCCGTTCTGGACAAACACGCAAAATGAGTTTTTTTGCTGTTTCATCTCGCTTTAGCAACAATTTTTTCAAGCGTCGGAACTGTTCCCATGTAAAGGAACGGTTATCTGCTGGCAGTTTATCCTGTTCCTGTATCAGTTGCAACAATGCTCGTGCCGTACCACCAACGATGCAGACCACATCATAATGCGGCAACTTTTCAAACTTTACTTTTTTCAATTCTCGCTGTGCTCGCTCTTGTATCCGTTCTATTTCTGTATCCCGTGGTAAAAATTTGGATACCATTTCTGTATATAGACGCAGTGAACCAATTGGAATGCTCTCCATATAAGCAGGTCCATCTGCTGCAAAAGTTGCAATCTCAGTGCTACCTCCTCCAATATCTACTAACACCCCTTTTTCCAATGAAATACCGTGCAGAACACCAAAATAATCCAGAAATGCTTCTTCATGACCGGAAATAACATGCACCCGATAGCCAGTCCGCAAAAAAATCAAATCTACTACTTCTTGTGTGTTAGAAATATTTCGCAGAGAAGCAGTAGCAAATACAACAGTTTCTATCATATCCAACTGTGACAAAAGTGCCTTACATGCACGCAGTACCTCGCAAGCTTTTTCCACTCCTTCCGATGTCATTCTACCTTCTTGCACATAACCTGCCAACCCTGCCATATATTTTTTAGAAAATAATGTTTCAAATGTTGTCCCTTCTGTAACATATATCACCATACGAATGGTATTAGATCCCATATCAATTAATGCATATTTCACGTTTATTTTCCTCCTGAACAATTCTAATCTATGATTCGATATCTGGTCTGTGTCTCTCGTACTATATGGATTTCTATAGTATACTGCAATTTGAAGAAAAATACAACACTGTTCTTGAAAATTCTCCAAAAAGATTATGTAAAATAAATCGCACGAATCTTAACGCAAAGATAACAAACCATTTACATTTATGGGCTATCACAAAAACAAACTCTGTAGTATAATAAAAGAAAAAATTGAATACTTGTGTATTTTTGTCTTATTTTATAGACTTTTTTGTACAAGTTTACCCATTTCAACGGTTTCAATCCGCAGTTTTGGGCATTCTATTGACATTTGAAATCATGAAGGTAAATCAACAGGAGGCATTTTTATGGCAGAACAGAGTTTCT
This sequence comes from Oscillospiraceae bacterium, assembly GCA_016297675.1. Lineage (GTDB taxonomy): Bacteria > Bacillota > Clostridia > Oscillospirales > Ruminococcaceae > Ruminococcus_C. The sequence continues at coordinate 8,194 of JAEDGE010000044.1, read as the reverse complement.
ATGCAAATCGTGAACTTTCTTGGTTAAAGTTCAATGAACGTGTAATGGAAGAGGCACAGGATTTTGCGAATCCGCTTTGTGAACGACTCTCTTTTTTATCTATTTTTCAAAGTAATTTAGATGAATTTTTTATGGTTCGAGTTGGATCTCTTTTTGAAAAGATGCAGCTGTCTGACAAAATTCGAGAAAATAAAACCAATTTGACTTGCAAGGAGCAGCTGGATGCCATCTTTGAAAAAGTGCGGCATATGCTGCATGAAAAAGATAAAACCTATCGCAAACTTCAGAATGACCTCAAAACAGAAGGCATTGAAATTGTGGATTTTCATACTATTACCCAGCAAGAAGCTGAGTATTTACAGTCTTATTTCCAAACGGAAATCGAACCGCTGCTCTCTCCGCAGATTGTCAGCAAAAAACAGCCGTTTCCATTCCTGCAAAACAAAGAAATTTATGCCGTTGTAGTTCTGGAGAAAAAAGGAAGCGAAAAACTTGGGATTGTTCCATGCAGCAGCAGTGTATTTCCAAAATATGTAACTCTTCCTGATCAGAAAAACCGCTTTATTTTGACAGAAGAGTTGATTCTGCATTTTGCGTCTGATATTTTCTCTCGTCATGTGATTAAGAGCAAATCCTTGATTCGAATTGTCCGCAGTGCAGATATTGATGCAGAAGAGGAAAATATTGAAGATGAAACCGACTACCGTGCTGCAATGGAAAAACTGCTGCGTGCCAGAAAGCGGCTGCGTCCTGTAAAGATGGAATTTTCCAGACTAATGGATCCTGCTGTAATTGCAAAACTCTGCGAATATCTGCATCTGGATGAAGCACAAATTTTTCACTCTGAAGCACCGCTCAGTCTTTCTTTCTTCTCACAGGTGCGGGATTTGCTGCGAAAAAATCGTTCTCTTTTCTATCCCAGAAGAGTACCGCAGCGTTCTGCCAGCATTGATGAACGCCGCTCTATGATCGCACAAATTCAGGAAAAAGACCGTTTTCTCTCCTTCCCATTTGAAAGTATTCGTCCATTTTTGAATCTACTGCATGAAGCTGGGGAAGATCCCAATGTCGTTTCCATTAAAATGACGCTGTATCGTGTTGCCACCAACAGCAAAATTGTAGAAGCACTGATTGAAGCAGCAGAAAATGGAAAGGACGTTGTAGTATTAGTAGAATTGCGTGCCCGTTTTGATGAAGAAAACAATATTGAATGGTCTCGCCGTCTGGAAGAAGCTGGTTGCCGGATTATCTATGGTCTGGACAACCTGAAAGTGCACTCCAAGCTCTGCCTGATCACTCGAAAAATTGGCAATACTATTTCCTATATCACACAGGTTGGTACAGGAAATTACAATGAAAAAACAGCAGAAATTTATACGGATTATTCCCTGATGACGGCACGATCAGAAATCGGTATGGAAGCAAGTCGTGTTTTCAATGCACTCTGTATGGGACAAACCATTAAACATACCGAATATCTGCTGGTTTCCCCACATTGTCTGCAAAACCATGTTGCTGACCTGATCGATATCGAAATGGAGAAAGCCAAGGCTGGACAACCAGCTTATATTGGTCTAAAGGTTAATTCTCTAACTGATAAGTATTTAATTGATAAGTTGATTGCTGCATCACAGGCAGGTGTAAAAATCGACATGATTGTACGAGGCATCTGTTGCCTAATTGCAGGTGTTCCCAAAAAGACAGAGAATATTACAGTTCGTAGCATCGTGGGTCGATATTTGGAACACACTCGTATTTATATTTTTGGTGCTGGAAATAACGCTGAAGTCTATATTGCCTCGGCAGACTGGATGACCAGAAATACAATTCGACGGGTGGAAGTGGGAGCACCGATTTATGATAATGACATTAAGGCAAGGATTCTTTCTATGTTCCGTATCATGATGCAAGACAATGTCAAAGCAAGAATTCAACAACCAGACGGCTCTTATAAAAAGCAGACTGCAAGTTCTTCACCACTAAATGCACAGGAATACTTCTATGCACAGGCTTATGCTGCTGCAAAGGCAATGACAGCTACAGAAGAAATTAAATAAATTCCATAAAAATATATTCAAAATCGCTCTTCCATTTAATCAAATAAAAAAGGCTGCTGATTTCAATTTGAAACCGGCAGCCTTTTCTGTTTGGAATCCCAATTTTTATTCAGAGAAAATATTTTCTGAGAAAACCCAAATTGTATATCCCTTATAATATAACTCTTCGTGTGACATTGTCAGAAGCAAAGAAGTGGACATATTTAACTTATCCAGTTCTCCCTGTTCCATCAGCAGGAAATAACGATCTTGACCCGGCTGATCTTTAAACCAATTCTGATTATTTTGATAAAGGCTCTTCGTAACACCATTGACATCAGAGAAATCCACTGTTCTTACCTTTACCTCAGAATCTTCCAATACTGTAATTGCCTGTGAATGCCAGAAGCTTGCATAACCATATGTTAAATCTTGCTCTTTCAGGTATTCTCCTAATTCATAGTTGACATTGGTTTTATAGGAATCCTTCGGCATTTTCACCACTTGCCAACCACTATGCAGACAGATATATGCCAACGGAATACAAAGCAAAATACTAAGCCGCTTATATTCTACCTGATGATACAGCCAACGTAAAAAGGCAAAAGATACTAACACACCGGTACAAATTGCCGGGGAAATTCTCCAGTTTCCGGCTGACAGCAGTCCACAGAAATAACCAACCAAAATAAATGCTGTGACAATCCAATGTGCCCAAATTAAAATCCGTACACCTGTTTCTTTGATTTTGCGATAGCAGCAAAGCGCAATGACTGGTATAATTGCCAAGAATAAAGCATAGAAAATGGTCAGAATGACCTGTACGCCCTCGATGGATGCCAACTTGTCCTGATTGCTGACTTCTAAGCCCAGCATCCAGAGGAATGCCAGTGGTAAACTTTCTACATGCCCCCACCATTCATCGGTGTTGGAAAACTTTGAGTATGCCTCTGCATATCCACCCCTTACATCACCGGCAATCGCAGCTCCCCATTTCATACCAAGCAACAGTCCTATGCCACAAATGACCAATATCAACAGAGCTGTATAATTCTTACGACTCCGGAGACGGGTACGACAGTCTAAAAATCGTTCACAGAATACTCCACCGATAATTGGCAAAGCAAACAATGCAATTGCTGTTGTGGAATTGGTACAGCAGATGATGAAATCTACGGCAAGCAACACCATAAAAACAATCTTTTGTACCAAAATGCCCTTTGTTGGTCGTCTTTCTGAAAGGTTCATAATTCGCAACACCAAAAACAGACCAATAAACAAAAATAAAATTCCAAGACTGTAATAGATGATATGTCCCCAGAAAATTTCACGAATTTTCTGACTGAGGCAAAGTGTCATCAGCAAACCACTCACTGTTACCGATAGACTTCGTAACCCAAAATGCATCTCTCTCAGCATCAGACAAAGAGATCCTACAAAGAATACAAAGAAAGTTGCCATGCCCAAAGTATGTGTTGTCATGGAAATTCCGAAGAACGGAATCCAAATTTGCATAAACAGATTTCCGCCGAACGGCATCAGAGCTGCATAAGTAAAGTCCGGATTGATGAGCCCATTGCCCTGCATAGCAGCTTCTGCCCAATAAAGAGTATCCGTACAGTCCGAATGAAACTCACCCCTTGCAGGGAAAAAGATGTAATACAATACTACTGCAATGCTGCCCAAAAGTAGCATCAACGGCCATATCACCTGAAAAAACTGATTAATTTTTTGTAGAATCTGCTTTTTCTTAGATGGCACATTCCCACTCCAGATGGGAACAGGGGCTTCTTCTACCTCTACAGCGACTTCCTGTATAACAGAATCTGTCTCATCCGATTCCGGTATCGGTTCCACTATTGGAGCCGTACTCGTTAGTGTGTTATTTTCTTCCATTTGTCTTTCTCCTTTATTCTGGATATTCCATTTGTTCTGGTGTCCAATTTGCTAATATTGGCTGCATTTCCTTTGCAATTTGCTTCGCACCAGCTAAATCATGTGCCAAATAGTTGCCACACTCCTGCCGCTTGCTACCTGGAATTTCTTCCTCAAATTGCAAAACAAATGCCAATGTTTCCTGTACCAGACGAATGGCATCCTTTTTAGACAGTGTGTCTCTGGTCAAAAAATAAAAACCTGTACGGCAACCCATCGGACCCACATAGACAATGGCATCCGAATCCGGCGTATTGCGTACATAAGTTGCAAACAAGTGCTCAAATGTATGCAACGCATTGTCTTCCAGATAATCTTGCTCCGGATTGTTTGGCACTTTCATCCGAATATCATAGGTGATGACATCACCGTCTACCCTGGAAACATATATGCCCTGTTTTAACACATCATGATTTACAGTGAAACTTGCAATTGTTTTCATGTTATCCTTTTCGCTCCTTTTCTCTTTTATTTTTGAGATAGATAATTTGTAAGCCCCGCAGTAATAATTTTTCATCCACAACCATTTTTCGTTTACAGCAAGGAACGATCACAGATGCAATTTCCCCCGTTACAATCGCCGTCACAGGCTGCTGCAACTCCGATTCAATTTGTTCCAGTAATCCATCCAACGAACAAGCCGTTCCATATAACACACCACTTTTCATGCATTCTATGGTATTGCTGCCAATTCGCTTTTTGGGTCGTTCTAATGCAATTTTGGGAAGTTGTGCAGTTTGCTGTGTCAAGGCTGCCAAGGAAACTTTAATGCCCGGCAAAATCATTCCGCCAATATATTCCGATTTTGCATTGATGACAGAGATTGTGGTGGCAGTCCCCAAATCAATGATGGCAAGCGGAATCGGATATTGCTGCAAAGCAGCGACTGCTTCTACCACCAAGTCACTGCCCAACTGAGCTGGATTGTCAATACAAATTTTTAAACCAGTGCGAATACCAGGTCCGACAATCATGACTTCTTTTTTTGTAATCATTTCTAATGCCTGCCGTACTGTATTGGTAATCGAAGGTACGACAGAGGAAATAATGCTGCCTTCCACCGATGTAATGGCAATGTGATAAATTTCCAGAATCAGTTTGAAAGAAACGGCATATTCCAATGCGGTTGCAGTCTGATTAGTAGAAATTCGCTCTACCAGCAGGATATTTTCTTCTTGAAAGCACCCAATGCTGATATTCGTGTTTCCGATGTCAATTGCGAGTACCATAACGCCCTCCTTTTCTTTTCTATTATAACAAAAAACGAACGCTTCTGCAACTATTTTTTCAAAAAAAGAAAGACCCACTCTTTTACAAGCAGGTCTTTCCCATAAATTTTATGAGGTACTCCCAAATATAATATAATGGCAATTATACATTGAAAATCATTTCGCTGTATGCTGGTACTGGCCAGATTGTAGAAGGAAGAAGCACTTCCAACGCATCTACAGCATTCCGCAATTCCTCCATTAATGGCAAAACGGTATCTCTGTAAGCGTTTGCCATTTCCTTCATGCAGGTCTTTGCTGCTGCCACAGCAGTAACCTCTTCCAACTTTGCAGTTGCATCATATGCCTGTTTCGTCAAATCTGTAATCTTCTTGACCATTTCTGTTTCTACACACGCACAAACATCAATGCTCTTCTTGACTGCAATGGCATCTGCCAATTCCTTGGAATATGACAGGCAAGCCGGAATATACTTCTTCTTTGCCATATCAATCATGGTCAAAGATTCAATATTGATCGTCTTTGCATAACACTCCAGCAGGATCTCCACTCTTGCTTCTATTTCTGCCTTTGTGAAGATTCCAAACTTTTCAAACAGCTTGACATTCTTCTCATCTGCATAATGCGGTACACAATCCGCAGTCGTTTTGTAGTTCGGAAGCCCTCTCTTGGCTGCCTCTTCTACCCATGCATCGGAATAACCATCGCCGTTGAAAATCACTCGTTTATGTTCTGTTACGATATCTGCCAGCAGCTTTTTCAGTTCCTCACGGAACTGTTCAGCCGGTACACGCTCCATCTGATCTGCAATGTCACACAACTCACTTGCAACAATTGTATTCAGCATATGATTCGGGCAAGCAATATTTTCAGAAGAACCAACCATTCTGAACTCAAACCGGTTGCCTGTGAAGGCAAATGGAGAGGTTCTGTTCCGGTCAGTGGAATCCTTCGGGAAGTCTGGCAGAGCATCTACACCAATCTTGAAAGTCTTCGATTCGCTGACATAAGTACCACCAGATACCAGTGCATCCAGAACACCCTGCAATTCTTCACCCATGAAGATAGAGATAATTGCCGGCGGTGCTTCGTTGGCACCCAATCTATGGTCATTTGCAGCAGATGCCGCACTGATTCGCAGCAGGTCTGCATATTCATCTACGCCCTTGATTACCGCACACAGGAATGTCAAGAACTGCAAGTTCTCCATTGGTGTGCTGCCAGGATTCAACAGATTCTGTCCATCATTGGTAGCAATCGACCAGTTATTGTGCTTGCCAGAACCGTTTACACCCTCGAACGGCTTTTCGTGCAGCAAGCAAACCAAACCATGCTTGACCGCCAGCTTCTTCATCACTTCCATTGCCAGTTCATTCTGGTCAGTAGAAATATTGGTTGTAGAGAAAACTGGTGCCATTTCGTGCTGTGCCGGAGCAACTTCGTTGTGCTTTGTGGTTGCAAACACACCCAATTTCCACAGTCTTTCATCCAAGTCTGCCATATAGTCCCGAATTCTTGGCTTCAGGTTTGCAAAGTACTGATCATCCAATTCCTGTCCCTTTGGCGGCATTGCACCGAACAGTGTTCTTCCAGTCATAATCAAGTCTTCCCGCTTATCATACATATCTTTATCAATCAGGAAATACTCTTGTTCTGGACCAACCGTAGAAGTGACCTTTGTGGCTGTGGTATTGCCAAACAGACGCAGTACCCGAATTGCCTGCTGACTCAATACATCCATAGAACGCAGCAGCGGTGTTTTCTTATCCAATGTTTCACCGGTATAAGAAACGAATGCGGTCGGAATGTACAGAGAACCTTCCTTTACAAAACAGAAAGAAGTCGGATCCCATGCGGTATAACCTCTTGCTGAACTGGTGGCACGCAGACCGCCAGACGGGAAAGAAGAAGCATCCGGTTCACCCTTTACCAATTCCTTACCAGAAAAATTCATAATTACCATGCCGTTATCTGTCGGGGTAATAAAAGAATCGTGCTTTTCAGCCGTGGAACCTGTCATCGGCTGGAACCAGTGTGTATAGTGTGTGGCACCGTGTTCAATTGCCCAGTCCTTCAATGCATTTGCTACGACATCCGCATAAGTCGGATCCAACGGTACACCAAGCTTTCTGGTTTTGGTCAGTGCCTTGTAAACTGCCTTTGGCAGTCTTGCCTTCATCACCTCATCATTAAAGACATCACATGCAAAGAAATCCGCAACATTTTTTGACATGATAAATAACCTCCTAAAATAAAAAAGACGCTCGTAGAAAACTTTCCTCCCCTACCGTCACGCATATTATCCTATGACGAGAACGAAAAGAGTGCACCAACGAAACGTCTTTGTTTCAGAAAATATTGACTTCATGTTTCTATCATACCGCAATTTCAGCTCTTTGTCAAGCATTTTCAAAATTTGCGTTATCCGAAAAGAAAAATGCCAAAATAAAAAACGATTTTTAAGTTTTTCAGCAATTTTTGTTTTTTTATTCGGTTTCAGAAAAGAAATAGAAGTGAGAGATTCCATTTAAAATTGCAGTGGGATCGCACGAATCGGCATTCCATTTGCATCCATTCCAATCAGCACCTGATCAGTGCATTGTAGTTGGACAACTGTCTCCCAACCACGCACCTGTGAAGCAACATCCTCTACTTCTACCAGATAAAATGCAATTCGCTGTACATAACTGCCAGATGCATCATCATAAATCCACAGAGAAAGTGTTCCATCTTCTGTTAATCCTGCAAAAGTCGTTTGTTCTTCCTCCAAATCAAGAGAAAACAAAGTTTTTACCTGTTCAAGCGGCAAAGGCTCCCCTTCTGTGCCATCTGACTGTAAAAAATAAACTGTGCCATTCTGCAAATACAGCAACCGTTTTTTCTGGTCTGGTAGAATTTGCTGCACCTGCTCCTGCACTCTCTCTTGTCCCGCACTGGAACCAATTGCTTCTGCTCGATAGAGCACTTGTTCCAGTAACTCATAACGATAATTTC
>JAEDGE010000210.1 GCA_016297675.1 Oscillospiraceae bacterium | reverse complement strand
ATAACAGCCGGAACGGCCACAGCAAAAAGATGCTGAAAACCAGCATGGGCAGCGTGGAAATTGATGTGCCGCGAGACAGAAATGGTGAATTTGAGCCACAGATTCTGAAGAAAAATCAGACCAGCATCAGCCAGGATATCGAAGAGAAAATTCTTTCCATGTATGCAAAAGGCATGACCACAGCGGATATAGAGACGCATATTCGTGAAATCTATGGTCTGGAAGTTTCAGATTCCACTGTAAGCCGCATTACGGATAAGATTCTGCCTATCGCAAAGGAATGGCAGCAACGCCCTCTGGAGCGCATTTACGCAATTGTATTTTTGGATGCGATCCATTTCCATGTACGTAGCGAGGGACAGATTGTGAAAAAGGCAGTTTACATTGCAATCGGTGTGAATCTGGACGGCAAAAAGGATGTTCTGGGAATGTGGGTCGGTGAAAACGAAAGTGCAAAATTCTGGGCAACGGTTCTGAATAACCTGAAAAATCGTGGAGTAGAAGACATTTTCATTGCCTGCACCGATAATCTAACCGGATTTACTGCGGCAATTGAGGCAGTTTTTCCAAAAACGGATATTCAGAATTGTATCATTCACCAGCTGAGAAATTCCAGCAAATATGTATCCTATAAGGATTTGAAAGCACTTATGGCAGATCTGAAACGGGTGTATACTGCAGTGGATGAAGAAACTGCTCTGTCTGCACTGGATGATTTTGCTGCAAAATGGGACAGCAAATATCCGAAGATCTCGAAGTCCTGGTATGAAAACTGGCCGAATCTGAGCACATATTTCAAGTTTCCGAATGAACTGCGGAAGCTGATTTACACCACCAATGCCATTGAGGGATTCCATCGCCAGCTGCGAAAGGTCACGAAATCAAAGTCTGTTTTTCCTACAGATGACAGTCTGTTCAAGATGCTGTATCTGGCAATGATGGACATCACGAAAAAATGGACGGGCAGACGGCAGGATTGGAGCTCCATTTATGCCCAGATTGCGATCTTTTATGAAGATCGTCTGCCGGATTAACAGCTATTTTCGAACAATCGGAGATACCAGGGGGGGTAACAGAAAACCGTGCGCCTGTCAAGGGTAAAATGAACGGATGCTGCGCATCCGCCCTTGACAGCCACCCGTTTTTCTGTTATATTGCAAGTACAGCCGGCGAATGAATCGCCAGCTGCATCATATATTTTATTCTTTTCTTTTGCACCATGATTTTTGGTTTACACATAATTTGGGATAGACCCGTTTTATGCTACACTGTCGGCTGCTGCTTAACTTCAAAATCTTTGTGATAAATGTGTCAAGTGTTATTGACAATTTCACATATCGTTTTTCCATCAAGTGAAATCGTCATATCCTTTGCATTTTCGGGCATAAAGGAATACACCCAATTTGCAAAGCACCGATTGAGCGTTTCTGTTTTTATCATCTTCAGCATACACAAAATCCAATAATAGCAAGGCACATGATTGATTCCGAATTCCTCCCTTAAAAACTCGCTTACTCTGTCATTTGATGCCCACTGGTGTATCTGACTGACGTTTTTCAGTCCACACATGCTCCCCAGTATTGCTATTGTTATGATTTCTGGTATCCTGCAAAAATAGCCATTATACTTTTCTGCTGTTTCTACTTCCTCAAAACACTCTGTTATTCCGTTCTTTTCCATATTTCTATTTTATCATCCCTGTCAAGGTTTTAAAAATTGATTTGCGTGAGTGACGAAAAGATCACACAGGCTTGCAAAGCAGTGGGATTGGATCATTTCATTCGTACGCTACCAAACGGCTATGATACGGTTCTGAATGACCAGCTGAATTTGTCTCAGGGACAGAAACAGCAGCTTACCATTGCTCGTGCAATGATTGCTGATAAACCGATGCTCATTCTGGATGAGGCAACCAGCTCTGTAGATACTCGTACAGAACAGCAGATTCAGAACGCAATGGATCAGTTAATGGAAAACCGCACTTCGTTCGTGATTGCACATAGGCTTTCTACGATTAAGAATTTTGACCTCATTCTAGTGTTGAAAGATGGCGATATCATTGAAAGTGGCACACATGAGGAATTGCTGTCGAAAAATGGATTCTATGCCGAACTGTACAACAGTTAGTTTGAAGGGCAGAGTGCATAAACGGTTGGTTTTGTTATTAGGATAGGAGGTCGTGATATAGGAATCAGATATATCACAATAGAACGGGAATATGGCAGCGGTGGCACAAAAATTGCCCGTCGCCTTGCCGAAGAAACAGGCGTTCCTTGTTACGGGGAAGAAATATTGGAGGCAGTTTCCAAGAAACAGAATCTCTCGGCCAATGAGATAGAAAAATATGAAGAAACTGCGACAAACAGTTTCCTTTACTATCTTTATGTCATGGGGCAAGTCAATACAGGTGATGCAGATATGTTATGCAGAGAAGGGCATATTTTTGTTGCAGAGCAGGCAGAAATACAGCGTCTGGCGATGAATGGAAGAGCAATTTTTCTGGGGCACTGTGCATCAGAAGCACTGAAAGAGAAGAAACATGTTGTACGGGTATTTATTCGCTGCAACAATGAAGAGGAGAAAAGGGATAGAATTATAAAGGATTATGGGATTCAGAGGGAAATAGCAGAAAGTACCCGGAAGCGTTTTGATAAAAAGCGGGCGAATTACTATCATGTCAACACAGGCAAAAAGTGGGACGACTTTAGAAACTATGATGTCATTAGATAGCGGTGTTCTTGGAATCAATGGCTGTGTTGCTGCTTTGAAAGGATTGTTGTAAAACAGTACGATAGAGATACTATTTTTTCAAAATATCATAAAATCTTAATATCTTTTCTTTGCTACTCTT
>JAEDGE010000209.1 GCA_016297675.1 Oscillospiraceae bacterium | reverse complement strand
TGGTATCATGGCAATCGCTGGTCTGGGGATTGTACTGGGCAAGCGGAAGTAAGATTTCATTTATTTTCTTTCAATAGCAGAATGCCGCATGGAGATTTACCATGCGGTTTTTTGCAGTATGTGGAGAAGATAGATATAAAAAACCGCCGTTCATACTGATAGCAGGACAGCGGTTCTTCTTGTTTTTATTTTATATACTTTGCATTATTCCGCCAGCATAATGGCACTGAATGCAGTATCCAATGCATCTTTCATAGCATTTGCAGATTCCGCAGTGGCAGCTGTGGTGGTATAATATGCCTTGATTTTCGGTTCTGTACCGGATGGTCTGACGATGACCTTTGCTCCCTGTTCCAGTGTGAACGAAAGCACATTGGATTTTGGCAGTGTGATGGCAGTTTCTGCACCGGTTTTCAGGTCTACAGAAATCTGCTTCTCATAATCTGCAAATTGGATGACTTGCAGGGTATCAATTTTTTCCGGTCGGTTCGTACGCAGATGTTCCATAATGTTCTGCATCCGAATCATGCCGCTTTCACCCTCAAATGTAAAGCTGTGCTGTGCGTGTACATAAACACCGTACTTTTTGTACAGGTTTTCTCTTGCCTGCATCATGGAAATGCCCTTTGTACGATAGTAAGCAGCCATTTCACAGATCAGCATGGACGCAACCACAGCATCCTTATCCCGAACATAGGTGCCTGCCAAATAGCCATAGCTTTCTTCAAAGCCGAAAATATAGCGGTTTTCCTCGCCCTTCTCTTCTAAGAAACCAATCTGTTCGCCGATGAACTTAAAGCCTGTCAGGACTTCAATCAGTTCTACACCGTAAGCTTTGCAAATGGCATCCACAATATCGGTCGTAACGATGGTTTTCACAGCTACCGGCCGTTCTGGCATGGTACTCTTTTCCAAACGTTGTTCGCAGATATATTCGAGCAGCATGGCTCCCACTTCATTGCCGGAGAAGAGTGCATAACCACCATTTCCGTCAGGGACAGCAATGCCGACACGGTCAGCATCCGGGTCAGTTGCCAGCAGCAGATCCGGCTTTACTTGGTCACAGTAGTTTAAGCCCAGCTGCAATGCTTCCCGAATTTCTGGATTCGGATATGGACAGGTCGTGAAGTTACCGTCCGGCTGTTCCTGTTCTTTTACAATGGTGACATCCTGAATGCCGATACGGTTTAAAATGGTGCGAACCGGCTTGTTGCCTGTGCCGTTGAGTGGTGTGTAAACGATTTTCAGACCGCTGTCAGCACATAGATTGGGATTGATGCTCTGTGCCAGTACATTCTGGAAATAATCTTCCACAACCTCTTCACTAATATAAGAAATCATGCCGGAAGCAAGTGCCTCTTCAAAAGCAACATGCTTTACATCCCGGAATATATCCAGTGCGTTGATTTTTGCAAGAACGGCATCAGCTGCATCAATGGTCATCTGACAGCCGTCACTGCCATAGGCTTTATAGCCATTGTATTTTGCAGGGTTATGGCTTGCTGTTACCATAATGCCGGCACTGCAATGCAAGGCACGAACAGCAAAGGACAACATTGGGGTTGGTTTCAGTTCTGTATAGATGTGTACTTTGACACCATTTGCAGCGAGGACTTCAGCAGCCGCTTTTGCAAAGTCTGTGGACTTAATCCGGCTGTCATAGGAGATTGCAACACTTGGTTCTGAGAAAGCTTCTTTTACATAATCAGCCAATCCTTGTGTTGCTCTGCGAACTGTGTAAATATTCATACGGTTGGTACCGGCACCGATTACACCACGCAGACCGCCGGTTCCAAATGCAAGATCACGGTAGAAGCGATCTTGAATCCCTTCCATGTCATGTTCAATTGCCTTTAATTCTGACTGTAAATCGGGGTCGTCAACAGCGTTTTCCAGCCAGCTCTGATAGAGTTCCATTTCAGCCATAGAAAAAACCTCCATGTCAAGATTTGATTACACTTCCTATTATACCACAGGAAAGAAAAAAAGCAAATAGATTTTGCGGATGTTTTATAAAATATTTCAGAAAGAATCAAAGAGAAGGGGAATTGTTAAGAAAGAAATTTCAAAAAGCATTCTGACTATTCTTATGCATCAGAAGGGATTTCTATACATGGATGCGTGTAGAATGTGGGAAAATAAGGGAACTTTTGAAAAGCAGGTTGTTACTTTATCAATTCTGTGTGGTTAGCAAGTCCATGACAGAAACGTGTAGAATTTCTGCCAGGGCAACCAATTCCATATCTGTCACAGTACGGGAATAATCTTCAATTCTGGAAATGGAACCACGACAGATGTAGATTGCAAGCGTTTCCAGTTTGTCGGCAAGCTGCTGCTGACTATAACCGCATTTTTGCCGATAAAAACGCACATTTTCACCAATCAGATTCTTTTTTTGTTGGTCAATCATACGAGCCATACAAGATCCTCCTTTTTTGTCTTGACATAGGACAATTTGTATGATACAATATCAACAGAAATTTTTTGTCCTATGATAGGACAAAAAGGAGAAAAAGAATGAAATCATACAACATTTTACTGTGTGCAATAGAAGAGGGAATAGCGATACTAAAGGGCTGGCAAGAAGCACTTTTAAAGGAGAAGAAACCGAGCATGGAGTTGGAAGGATTGATTTTACATTTAATAGAGGCAGAAACAACAGCAGAAGTGGTATATTTAGCAGAAGAGCAGCGGAAAGATATACAATTTCACCAAAAAAGGAGTTAAAAATATGGATAGATATCTACTTGACAAGAAGAGAAAAGGGTGATATAATAATAAAGCTGTCGCACGAGGGAGCGAAAAGTTAAGGAAGCAAGCGAGAGAAGGTAAAACCTGAGGGAAGAAGGGAAACGG
>JAEDGE010000208.1 GCA_016297675.1 Oscillospiraceae bacterium | reverse complement strand
ATTATTAGCATTGTCAATGGAATTATTGGAGGTTTAAACAAATTACAAATTCCAGACTGGGTGCCGGGAGTTGGTGGAAAAGGTATCAACATTCCTTTAATACCTATGCTGGCGAAAGGTTCAACAAATACACCAGACACGTTCATTGCTGGTGAAGCTGGACCAGAGTTAATCACAAATGCACCGGGGCGCACGGTGTTTACAGCAGACCAGACAAGAAATATTCTGGCTGCGCAAAATACAGCAGCCACAACAGCTGCAACAGTAGCGCCGACAGCACCAACAGCCCAGACGGTAAACGCCAACAACACAGCGCCAGAAGTAGCAGCAGGCGCAGGAAACGGCAGCGGTGCAAAAAATGTAACTATCAATAACAATCCAACAATAGTCATAAACGGCGACAAGCCAGAGGACTTGGACGCAAAGCTGGAAGAAAACAACAGAAAGCTATTGCGTGACGTTGAAGACTTGCTGGACGAAAAAGAGGACAAGGAAAGGCGGCAGAAGTATGACTAAAAGCTACACCACAATATCTGGGGATATGTGGGACAAAATCGCATACGAACAAATGGGAAGCGTCCTGCACACAGATAAACTGATGAAAGCAAATGTCAAGCACGCCAGTACCTACGTTTTCCCTGCCGGGGTTGTATTAACAATCCCGGAGGTGGAAGACGAAGAAGACATGGAATTGCCACCATGGAAAAGGGGGCTGCTGACATAATATGAGTGATAAGAGCATGGCACGCCGGGTTGAATTGCGGTTAAAGTTTCAAAATGTAAAGGTTCCGGCTGATATTAACAAATATTTAAGCAGTCTGACCTTTACTGATGAAGAAGAAGACAACGCAGACGATTTGCAGCTTGCGTTTGATGATAGAGAAGACAAATGGCTTGGGAAATGGCTTGAAATAAAGCCAACCGTTATCAAGACAAAAACAACGGTCAAAAAGCAGGTAGAAGCAGAAAACGTGGTCAATTATGTGGTCAAAAAGGGTGACACCCTTTGGGCTATTGCTGCAAAGTATCTGGGCAGCGGCACAAAATATCCACAGATTGCAAGTGAAAATAATATCAAGAACCCTAATTTGATTTATCCGGGGCAGGTATTCAAAATCACAGTAGGCGGCACAGCCACACAGACGGTGAGTGAAACAAAAGAAAGCACCCAGAAAGTATCAGAACCGAAGCTGATTACTGCAACCATTGTGCAGAAGAACTGGCGTGACAACGGAAAAGACGCAATATTGGATTGTGGAACATTTGAACTGGACAGCGTAGACGCCAGCGGACCACCTACAAAAATAACACTGAAAGGCACGTCAATTCCTTATACATCAACTATGAGGACTTGCAAGAAGTCAAGAGCATGGGAAAATACGACGCTGAAAGTGATTGCAGGGCAGTTGGCAAGCGAAAGCAGCTTGAAACTGATGTATCTTGCCAGCAAAGACCCAAAATATAAGCGCAAAGAGCAGGTGCAAAAGTCAGATATTGCATTTCTGCAAAAACTTTGCAAAGCAGCAGGACTGGCACTGAAAGTCACCACACTTGCGGTTGTTATTTACGACGCCGAAGAGTACGACAGCAAGCCAGCAATAAAAACAATAAGATATGGCAGCGGTGATTATATTTCATACAAGCTGGGAACCAGCCTGCATGATACAGCATACACCAGCTGCCATGTTTCGTATACAGACCCAGACAGCAAAGAAACTATTGAAAGCACATACACCCCAGACAGCAAAGAGGGAACCGGGCAGGTGCTTGAAATCAATGAAAAGGTATCAAGCACAAGTGAAGCATACGAACTGGCAAAAAAGCGGCTGCGTGAAAAGAATACACAGCAATTCACAGCCAGTTTCACAATGGTTGGTGACGTGCAGCTGGTAGCAGGTGCAACAGTGAAGCTAAAAGGCTTTCAAGAGTTCGACAGAAAATACAAAATCACAAAAGCAACCCATAAACTGACGGGAGGATATACGACAGCTATTGAATTAAAACAAGTATTGGAGGGCTACTAATGGCAGATTTAACAGAAATGAAAAACGCCATACGCATTGGAACCGTGCAAAGCGTAAATGCGGACAAAATGACAGCCCGTGTAAAGTTCAAAGACAAAGGCGGCATTGTGTCTGGTGACTTACATATTATCAAACGCCCAGTGTACGTTATACCAGCAATGGAAAGCGGGACAGAGGGACAGACAGCAAAAACAAAGCTGAAATATGACTACAACGGCGAATTGCTAAAAGAAGTCAGCCACTACCATGAAGCATTTATAACGCCGTGGGTTCCGTCGGTCAATGATATGGTGCTTTGCATAATGCTTCCAGACGGCGACGGTGACGGTTTTATTATAGGGGAGGTGTAAAGCATGGCAAAGATTGGAAGTTTTGGTGATTTGGTCTTTTCCGTGTCTGAAAATACCGTGCGGACATTTGACAAGTTAAGCTGGAAAGTGTCTGCAAAATACGCAACCCATGACAGACATATAAAACGTGACGTATTGGAGTTTTTGGGACCAGAACCAGAAAGCATTGATTTTACAATGGCTTTCAGTGTTTTTCACGGGACAAACCCGCTACATGAGATTAAGAAACTTAACAAAATGGTCAACAAAGGCATTACAGCCCGGCTGGTGCTTGGTGGCAAGAAATATGGTTCATATAAATGGGTCATAACGTCAGTAAGCAGCACGCTTGAAAAATTTGACAACAAGGGCAACTGCTGGGCTGCAACTGCAAAAGTAACTATGAAAGAATATCCAAAGAGGTGATGAAGAATGGACATTGTAAGGGGTGACGGGTCACTTTTGAAAGAAATTGACCTTGCGCCAGCAAATGAACATCAAGAAG
>JAEDGE010000207.1 GCA_016297675.1 Oscillospiraceae bacterium | reverse complement strand
CGTTTTCTTGGACGAAGCGGTTCCCTATATCGCAGTTCGCAGAGCGTGGAGAACGGTCAAGAACAGGCCGGAGATCTCTACAACATTGAAAACTCCAGCAGCTCGCAGAGACATTCCGATTCCGGAGCTGCTGGTGAACTGCTTACGTGAGGAAAAAGCAAAGTCTGTTTCCAATTTCGTGATTGCGGATTCCAAAGGACAGCCGCTTGCAGAATCCCAGTTCAAGCGGGTTTGGCAGTACATCCATACTCGGAGCGTAAAGGCTCGAACACAATATCGCTACATCAATGGCGAACCCATCCACTCCACCTACGCACCGAAAGCGGGGCAACGGTGTAAGACCAAGAAAAGCATCGTGTATACCTTGGATTTTGATGTGACTCCACACCAGTTGCGGCACACCTATATTACGAATCTGATCCATTCCGGTGTTGATCCAAAGACGGTGCAGTATCTCGCCGGTCACGAAAACAGCAAAGTCACGATGGACATATATGCCAAGGTGAAATACAACCAGCCGAAGGAATTATCCAAAGTCGTAAACCAAGCGTTTACCAAGTAAATCGAAAAATGGCATGAGGGTCGGTGTTCTGGCTCTCATGCTTTTCCATTTCATAATGCCAAGGGAGCAAACATCAAAAATATGGGCAGAGCAAACATCAAAAATCTGGGCAGACTAATAGACAGTCGGGCAATTCTGTGGTAAAATAGTTTTATAGGAGATGATTTTGTGCTGAAAATACATTTTGGCAAGCTGCCGGACGAGATTTACAATACAGAAGTGTATTATGCTAATCAATATGACCGTATGTGGGTCATGGATGACTTCGCAAAAAGGATCATTGCGGATATTGATGATTCTAAAGTAGTTGCCCCCGACCTGATTCAAAATGATATTTTTGGTTCATTTGATTCTACAGAATTGTCTGCCGGTGTAAAGACGCTCCTTCTGATTCGCAATCGGCCAAACAGAATTTTTAACATTTCCAACTGCGGGGATAACTGCGCAAAGTATCTGCTTGAGTTGGCTGAAAACAAAGATATCAAGGTCTGCCTCCATCATCTGATGGATTTCGGCAAGAACTTTTCTGTGAAGGTTATCAATGACAAACGCAGAAAGGTGGTTTCCGATCCCATGGAGTATCTGATGCTCGCCGATCAGTATTTGCGAGGTGAAGCGGATGAAGGGTAAGATCAAAATCGCCGTCAAAAACAAGCATATTGATTTTCGATTTGTCCTTGACCGAAATATCACCATCCTGACCGGTGACAGCGGAACAGGAAAAACAAAGTTGATCAACATGGTCAGAGATTATGCTGAAAGTGGAAAATCCAGCGGTGTGACCCTGAACTGCGAAAAGCCCTGCCTTGTTCTGGCGGGGAAGAACTGGGAGT
The DNA here is from genome assembly GCA_016297675.1 of Oscillospiraceae bacterium. GTDB lineage: Bacteria > Bacillota > Clostridia > Oscillospirales > Ruminococcaceae > Ruminococcus_C. The sequence continues at coordinate 1,492 of JAEDGE010000207.1, read as the reverse complement.
ATGAGCTTGCGCAGACTCACGAAAGCGTGGTCTTTGTGGAAGAAAGCACGGTCTTTCTGACCTCCAAAGCCTTTGCGGAAGCGGTGCAGAACTCCGACAACTACTATGTGCTTGTGACAAGAGAACCCCTGCCGCAGATTCCATACAGCATCGACAGCATTAAATGGATTAGCAAGCATGGCAAAACACCGAAGATTGTGAAAATGCATGAAAATATATCGGTTAAGAAGATTTCCGCTTTTCCGTATGATGCTGTGATTGTAGAGGATAGCAAGTCTGGATATTTCTTCTTCCAAAAAGCAACGGAAAACCGCAAGCTGGAATGCGTGACTGCCAATGGGAAAAGTGGAATTATCAAACTGCTGCAGAGCAGTAAGAAACGCCGAATCCTTGTGATTGCAGATGCGGCAGCACTTGGTTCGGAAATCAAGAACCTTCTATACTATCGTGATTCGACGGATAAGAAAATTGACTTTTTTCTGCCGGAGAGCTTTGAATGGCTGATTCTGCGTTCCACCATCTTTGACCGCGACACCGATGTTCAGCAGAAGCTGGCTGACCCTGCGGAGTATATTGACTGCAAAGAGTATTTTAGCTGGGAACGCTTCTTCACGGCTCTGCTGGTTTTTGCATCAAAGGGAAAGCCAAATCTTGAATATCCCGGTCACAAAGGCAGTATTCCTTCCGGATATTTGTCAGAAGCAAACATCGACAGCATTCTGAATGCCATGAATCGAGACAAACGGTAAGCTGTCTTATCTGAGGAAGAATTATGTGGGAAACAACCCAGAAGCTGCGTTTAGCTGGACTATGGCATAATCTTATAGTGAATCGTCTGAAATAGTTATAGTACGCTTGGTAAGAGCATACCCGCACTCATCTGCTCTGAAAGGGCTGGGTTAAATCGTGGGGCAAAATGATTTTGAAAAACCCCGGAGGCCTTGAAAATCAAGGGTTTCTGCGATTTTACGATAGCAGAGTACGGTCTCAAAGCAGCCCGTCGCGCTCCCCAGTTCTCCAAGCGCTGATTTTCCATCAAAATATTATCAAAACTCCGAAAAGTGCAAACTTTTCGGAGTTTTTGCTTTCTATATGTTCAAATCCGTCTGTCGTATTTTGACGTAATCCGGCCCAAAGAAATGGATTCTATCGGGGACAACACGGGGACAACGCCCCACTTTTCGAGCCTAATGGGACAACAAATGGGACAACGGATGGGACAACAAACGGCACTATCATAGCTCCATTTTGGCATTTCCAATGGCATGGCACAGATGCTTGTTGTGGCGCCGCAATCAGAGAAAAGACCTGAGAACACATGGCCGCTGCACATGGTTCTCAGGTCCTTGCTTCTCTATGCCGCTATGCCAAGGCTAATTTTGAGAAAGCATTGCATACCGCATTGGAGAGGGTTTCAGGGTTGTTGTATTTTACCTTGAAGGTTTTCATAAATATCGGTTTCCAATTGTAATCGCTACCTCCATCTCAAAAA
>JAEDGE010000206.1 GCA_016297675.1 Oscillospiraceae bacterium | reverse complement strand
CCTATTTTTTCTGCTTCCCCTCTACAATATCTTTCTGTAGAATCGAACCAATCACAGATCCAAACAAGCAGCGGCAGTCAAACCAAAACGACATCCGTTTCACATATTCCCCGTCCAGTTCTGCCTTCTGTTCTACGGTCAGCTTGTCCCGTCCGTTCATCTGTGCCCATCCAAACAGCCCCGGCTTTACCAGATCCGAACCATTCTCCTGCCGCAGCTGCAACAGATCTTCCTGATTGTACAATGCCGGACGCGGGCCCACAAAGGACATATCTCCCCGCAAAATATTGACCAGCTGCGGCAGTTCATCCAGACTGGTTTTCCGCAGAAACTTTCCAACCGGTGTAATGTGATCTTCCGGATGTTCCAGTTCGCTGGTGGGGATATCTGCCGGCGTACTCATCCACATACTGCGGAACTTATACATTTGAAAAGTCGTTTCTTCGCCGTTTTTCCGCATACCGGCACGTTTTTGAGAAAAAATCACCGTGCCAGGGTCAGAACAAACAATTACAATCGCAACGATCAACATCGGAATCGCAGCAATGCACAACCCCAAAAGACTGACTACAATATCCAATATCCGCTTTATGTACTTCTGATAGAACATATTGCACAATGCCCCTTCCCTATTTCACAGCAGTTTCCTGCTTGGATTTCTCCTCCGTCTGTCCGCCGCCTTGTCCCTCTTCGTGATGAAAATCCGGCACAATTTCCTTCAGTAGCCGCATAGTTTCCTCTCGGTCATTCCGCAGAGAGGCATCTTTTAGCTGATGCAGCAACGAAATAAAATCGGTATCATCAAACGCAATTTGCTGTCCAATAAAAATCTGGCTGTTTTCGGTTTCCTGCAAGGTCTTTTGCTGTCGGTTTTCCTGCTCTGTCAGCAGTTCTTCGTGCATCCGTTCTCCCGGACGTGGGCCAATAAAGCGAATTTTTACATCTCGGTACGGGACTTTTCCATAGGCAGAAATCAAATTCTCTGCCAGTGTCAGAATTCGCACGGGTGCTCCCATATCCAGCACAAAAATTTCTCCGCCTTTTGCCATTGCACTGGCGTGTAAAACCAGTGAAACCGCCTCTGGAATGGTCATAAAATATCGAATCATATCCGGATGCGTGACAGTGACCGGTTTTCCGCTTTCAATTTGCTTCCGGAACAGCGGAATCACAGAACCGTTAGACCCCAGTACATTTCCGAACCGTGTGGTAATAAACTCCGTCTTTGTGGACTGCTGCGACATATACTGTATAATCATCTCACAGCAGCGTTTGGTCGCTCCCATGATATTGACTGGATGCACCGCTTTGTCTGTGGAAATCATAATAAACTTTTCACAGTGAAAGCTATCTGCCAATGTAGCAAGATAAAATGTCCCCACCACATTGTTCTTCACAGCTTCCTCCGGACAATTCTCCATCAACGGCACATGTTTATGGGCTGCCGCATGAAATACAATCTGCGGATGATACTTCTCAAACAGCAGCAGAAGCTTGGGATAATCCCGAACAGAGGCAATCTCTACAGAAAGCGGAATGTTCCGGTTGTATTCAATATACAATTCCTGCTGAATATCATAGACGTTGTTTTCATAGATATCTACAATGATAATCTGCTTCGGATGATAAGTCATAATCTGTCTGACAATTTCCGAACCAATCGAACCGCCACCGCCTGTCACCATACAGACTTTTCCCTTTAGAAAGTTTGCCACTTTATCCCGATCAAATTTTACCGGCTCTCTGCCAAGCAGGTCCTCAATCCGCACATCCTGAATCTGCGGAATGATATCCTTCTGAAAAAAAATCTGACTGAGATGCGGCATGATTTTCACTGGCAGTCTGGTATGGGCACAAATATCCAGAATCCGTCTGCGGTTTTCCTCGTCACAGGAAGGAATCGCAAACATAATCATATCAATTTTCATCTTTTCGCACAATGTGCCAATATCCTCTGTGGTTCCAGCAACCCGTACCCCCATGACATTGGCATTTTTCTTCAGCGGATCATCATCCACGATACAAACCGGATCATAGGGAATCGGCGGTGTTTTTGCCGGATCTGCACAGGAACGCTGAATCTCATTTAAAATCAATTCGCATCCGCTGCCGGCTCCTACAATCAACAGCCGTTTTCGGGATTCTACTCGTCCGGCATCTGTTAAAATCAAAAATGTATGTCGGAACATCAAGCGAAATGATACAATACCACCCCATGCCAGAACGGCATTCACAAGCAAAAAGGAAACGGACACCTCTAACCGCAGCAGCAATATCACAATGCTGCTGAGCAGCTGCCCGATCATTACACCAACAGAACAGGTAATATAGTCCCGCATATTAAAATATCGCCAAAATACATCATATGCACCACTAATTTTCAATGTTAAAAAAGTAAAGAAAATATTGAGTGCCATATAGGGAAGTAAACGGGAAACACGCATCACAGGCATTTCCAGTATGGAGAAGAAAAAAGAAGTCAAAGCAATACACAAAAAAAGAATGCCGACATCCGCCGCCATTAAAATCAGTTTCCGAGCAGAATATTTCTTCAATCCCATCACCTCATTCTGCCGCATCATCCACGTATTTTCGGCTGTTGCTCCGCCACAAACGCCACCGACTGATTTTATTTTATTGTACCATATTCTTTGCACAATGTCAAGAAATAGAGAGGAAAATCAAAAAAATAGGAAGGAGAATCGGGTTTCATTTCCTTTCTCGAAATTTCTTCCGGAAAAACAGGAAAAAGCAGATTACAATGGGAAAAACCAGTATATTCCCTGACATAGAAAACCACTTATATTTCTCAGGAGACCTTGTCCGAAGCCTTTCCATCGTTTCTGCACGGAAATCAATTTTTAAATGATGGTGTAAATTCTACGCCGCAGGCGACTGC
>JAEDGE010000205.1 GCA_016297675.1 Oscillospiraceae bacterium | reverse complement strand
AGGGGCGATGGACGGGGCGTTGTCTCTTACATCTTTTCCTTGTTCCATTTCGTTTGCTTTCGTTTTTGCTTCGCAAAAAATAAGGGGCTGCTCGCCCCTTAAAATCCCTCGCTTCTTTTTCTTTTTCCTGAAAAAAGAAAAAGAAGCAAAAAGAATAAAAGCGTTCTGCGGCATTTTTGCCTTTATGATAAAAATTCTCGCAATTGTGTTTCCAGCAATGCACGCACTTTTGCATAGGAAAAATCCTGCTGCCGTTTCCGCTGCCGTGCCACCAGTTCCCGTCGCAACAGCGTATCCGTCAGAATGCGGTCTGCGACCATGGCGGTTTCGACCGGATCTTTGCGGTCTAATAAAATACCGCTGTCCCCTAACGTATCCGGTACGGCACAGGAACGGTATGCCAGAATGGGAACCCCAAAATACATTGCCTCTACCAATGGGACACAAAATCCTTCATGTTCGCTCATGCAGAGAAACAGGTCTGCTGTATGGTAATAGGCAAGAATATCGGGAAACGGAATATGTCCGGTAAATTGTACATTTTCTACCTGCAATGCTGCGGTATACCGGCAGAGCCGCCGGTAATACGATTCCGTGCCCGACCATGAGCCGACCAGAATCAGACGGGATTTCGGATTGCAGAACCGCTGATAACAGGAGAATGCCCGAATGACATCCTCCTGCTTTTTATTTGGAGCAATTCGTCCTACGAAGATAAAATTTGCATAGCCATCATTGTCATAGCGGTCAATGATTTCCTGTGTGGGCTTTTTGGCATAGTCTGAAAAAGGAATCAGCACCGGACGCACTGCAATTGGACAGGTATACCCCATCTCCAGCAATGCCTGTTTGTTAAATTCCGAGTCTGCCAGACAGAAATCAATGTGCCCTGCCAATTGTAACACCCCTGTCAGCCCCTCGTTCAAAAGCTGTGTGAGCTGGGCATTGTAGGGCTGAAAGAAGTGAGACGGTGTAATATTATGATAAATCATACCCTTTTTGCAGCGGAACTGCTTGATTTTCTCATTCAGTGCACTGCCAGTGGACATATGATATAAAACAGCATCCTCCGGCTGCAATCGAGGCAGACGAGAAACCGGTTTTGCCGTTCCGGCAGGCAGACGAGGGTCAATATTTTCCGCATAAATGCCGGTCTGATAGCCCATATCCCGCAGGACTTTTGCAATGGCAAGGGCATCGTTGCTGACGGCATCGCCCATCGAAATGGTGGGCAGCAGCTGCACGACCCTCATTGTGCTGCCTCTTTCTCTGCAAGCTGTTCCTGTAAGGATTCTATCTGTTTGGTGAGTGCATCAATCTGCATCCGGCTATTTTTCTGCTGCAATTCCAGGTCGGCAATTCTGGCAGCAAGTGCCGCATTGCTGTGGGTCTGGGTGTCAATGATATACATTTCCATTTCCTGCAATGCTTGTGCCGTATTGGCATTGAAATAGGTCTGTTCCTGTGCAATGGGTTCCACATAGAACCGCATCAGCCGCCGCAATACTTTCTTGAAAAAGACCAAAATGGGATTGCCGGTCAGGGTGCGGTATGGCTGTACCTGATATTGTGTGCTGACGTACTGCACATTGCTGCGGAGCGTATCCGGATCATAGGATTCTGTCGGATTTTCCGGATTGGCATCACATGGTACATCGGCAAAGGAGAGCATGGAGCTGTTCAGCCCCTTTTGCTGGATGTCCGAACGGATTTCTGACATAATATCTTCAATATTGATTGCCATAGGTGAATCGGCTTTTCCTCTGGGAAAAGCCACTCCTTTCCATATTGTTCTGCTGCGGAAGAATCCGCAGATGGTTTATTTTACTTGTTCTACATCTATAAAAATGGAGTTGATACCGGTAAAGGCATATTCTGCATAGCCTTTTTCCTGTAGGAACGCCATGATTTCCTGATTTTTTTGTCCAATGGGCAATTTTTTGCAATACGGAATCATTTCCAGAATCAGCACCATCGGACGGTACTTGGAAAAGTCAATGGAGCGGAGAATCTCCATTTCCATCCCCTCAATATCAATATTCACCAGAAGCGGCACACTATCCATCTGTGCAAACAAATCGTTGACAGAAATCGTTTCCACGTTGACGGTTTCGAGCAATTGCAAGTCTGGATGGTTTGCCAGCAGGTCGGTGACATCCTCAGGTGTGGACAGACCATCCACATTCATGACATGAAACGGAATAAACTCACCGGACTTTGGTGCAATGCAGCGATTGAGAATCCGGTCTTCGCTGCGTTCTTTCTGCAATGCCGGAATCAATGCCGGATTGGCTTCTACGAGCGTACCGGTTGCCCCCTGTTCATAAAAAAAGTAAGTATTGCTCATTTCCTTGGGGCGGTTGGCACCCAGATCCAGATAGCTGCACTTTGCGAACGGAATGCCAAGCACAGCGAACAGATAGGCTAAAATAGCATCTTCGCCGGACTGGGAATAGGTTGTTTTCATGAGCATATTCAAGTTGACGTTGCTGCTCCCCTGTGAACTGGCAGACCGTTCGAGTTTGGTGACACGTTCTAAAAGGGAAATTGTGGTCAGGTCATCTTGTTGTAGCCGAGAGAGGGTTTGCTGCATGGTCTGCTGCAATTGCTGTGCTGTAGCATGAGATTGCTGCATCTGGGTTGCCAGTGCAGGCAAGTCCTGAATCAGCTGTGGAGAGAGCTGTAGTTTTTGGCAGAGTTTTTGGTACTGGCGTTGTTGAAGTCGCTGTTTCCATTGGTCAAGCATGGGGATTCATACCTCCTTTTTGTGAAGCGGCGAGTCGCCGCTGACAGTCTACCCAAGTTTTCTCAAAGAAATCCGAAAATTGATTTCCGTGGGTCAAACGGATTCCGCTTGGCAGAGGGTCTGCCCACGGAAATCAATTTTTAAATGATGGTGTAAATTTTATGCCGTAGG
>JAEDGE010000204.1 GCA_016297675.1 Oscillospiraceae bacterium | reverse complement strand
TTCCTATTTTATTTCTTTGACCTTAAGGTGTCAAGTTTTATTGTACAACATCAAAGCTTATCAGACAGACAGGGAAATCATGATTCACACACTGGAAGGCGATATGAAAGCCTCTGTTGGTGACTATATTGTGACAGGGATAGATGGAGAAAAATACCCTTGTAAACCGGATATTTTTGAAAAAACCTATACGCCTGTTGAATAGGCTTTTTGATTGCAGAAAGGAATCAGGAGGATCAGGAAGATGCTGAAAAACAATCCGAAAGCAAATACAGAAGCGAAAATCACCAAGAAAAATTTCAATCAAAATCAGGAACACAATGTAAAAAAAGAAGCATTGGGTCCTAATACAAAACAAAATTGATAATAGATATGAGTTCGGTGAAATAAGTATTCTATTGCTGCTAATCTAAAAAATATGTCAAAAAATAAAATATATTTTGAATTCATGTTAATATCAAAAAAGATCGCCCTTGGTTTTTTATACCAAGAGCGATTTTTTTATGCATCAATAGCTTTATATAATTAAAACGCCTATTAAATGAACAAGAGAAGCTGCAATCCAAGCAATGGTACATTGTGCAATTACTACAAATACTGCCCATTTTCGTCCTAATTCCCGTCGAATTGCAGCAATTGCTGCGACACAAGGCGTATACAGCAGACAGAATACCAACAAGGCTGTTGCTGCTGGAAGCGACAGTACGCCTGTTAACCCCTCCATTGTTCCAAAAAGCACGGACAAAGTAGAAACCACACTCTCCTTGGCAATAAAACCGGAAATCAATGCGGTGGAAATTCTCCAATCTCCAAAACCCAAAGGCTGAAAAATAGGGGCAATCCATCCGGCAACCAAAGCCAACAGACTATCCTGAGAATCTGTCACAACATTTAAATGCAAATCAAAGGTCTGCAAAAACCAGATAACCATTGTCGCAAGAAAAATAACAGTAAAAGCACGCTGAAGGAAATCTTTTGCCTTGTCCCAAAGCAGTTGTGCAACATTTTTGATACCGGGAAGCCGGTAATTTGGCAATTCCATGACAAAAGGAACGGCATTCCCACGAAACAAAGTACCATTCATGACGGCTGCTGCAAGAATGCCCATGATGATGCCACCAAAATACAATAAAATCATCACCAATCCACCATGTTCCGGAAAAAATGCTTTCGTAAAAAAAGCATAAATCGGAAGTTTTGCAGAACAACTCATAAAAGGCGTTAAAAGAATCGTCATCTTTCTATCACGTTCTGAGGGAAGCGTTCGAGTTGCCATCACACCTGGAACCGTACATCCAAATCCAATCAGCATTGGTACAATACTTCTGCCAGACAAGCCAATTTTTCGCAGCAGCTTGTCCATTACAAAAGCCACTCGTGCCATATATCCGCTGTCTTCCAATAAAGACAAAAAGAAGAAAAGCGTTACAATGATCGGCATAAAACTCAATACACTTCCTACACCATTACAAATGCCGTCAATCACCAGAGAGTGTAGAACATGGTTCACATGCCAACTGTCAAAAATTCGGTCTAAATGCTCCGTCACCAATGTAATACCACTGTCCAGAATGGCAGAAAGCCCTGCACCAATTACATGAAACGTCAAAAAGAAGACCAGTGCCATAATCGCTATAAAAGTAGGAATGGCTGTAAATTTCCCTGTCAGAATCCGGTCAATCTTTTTACTGCGGATATGCTCTCGACTTTCATGCGGACGAATCACTGTTTCCTCACAGATCCGCTGAATAAAGCGAAACCGCATATCTGCAATCGCCGCTGCCCGATCCAATCCACTTTCCTCTTCCATTTGTACAATAATATGCTCCAGCAACTCTTGTTCATTCGCACTTAGCTGCATCGCTTCTAATATAAATGCATCTCCCTCTACTAACTTTGCAGCTGCAAAACGAATGGGAATACCTGCTGCTTTTGCATGATCTTCTACTAAATGCATAATACCGTGAAGGCAACGATGCACTGCACCGCCATTGTCATCCTCGCTACAAAAGTCAATTCGTCCGGGGCGTTCCTGAAACTGTGCAACATGGATTGCATGGTCAACCAGTTCATCAATGCCTTCATTTTTGGCAGCAGAAATCGGTACAACTGGAATTCCCAGACAGGCTTCCATTTCATTGACCAGAACAGATCCACCATTTTCTCGCACTTCATCCATCATGTTCAATGCAAGCACCATAGGAATGTCCAATTCCATCAGCTGCATGGTCAAATATAGATTTCGCTCCAAATTTGTTGCATCCACAATGTTGATAATCCCCTTTGGCTTTTCATCCAGTAAAAATTTTCTCGTCACAATTTCCTCATTCGTATAAGGAGACATGGAATAAATACCGGGTAAATCTGTCACCAATGTATTATCCCGCCCTCGGATTTTTCCATCTTTTCGATCAACGGTCACACCAGGAAAATTCCCTACATGTTGATTGGAACCCGTCAGACGATTGAACAGAGAAGTCTTTCCGCAGTTTTGATTGCCAGCTAAAGCAAATGTCAGCACGGTTCCTTCCGGCAGCGGATGTTCTTCTTCCTTGACATGATACTTTCCGCTTTCTCCTAATCCCGGATGACTGGTATGCTTTTTGCTGGGTCGGGAAACAGGATGTTCTGTTGGTATATGCACATTGGAAATAGTAATTTTTTGAGCATCAGCAATCCGAAGCGTGAGTTCATAGCCATGAATTCGCAGTTCCATCGGATCTCCCATTGGTGCCAACTTAACCATCGTAATCTCTACACCGGGAATAATTCCCATATCCAAAAAATGCTGTCGCAAAGCCCCTGTTCCCCCAACCGTGCAAACCTGAGCCGCTTTTCCGCACGGCAATTCATTCAACGTCATATGTATCGCTCCATTCTATTCAAATTATTTTTCTTTGATTCACCATATTTCTGATTTTATC
>JAEDGE010000203.1 GCA_016297675.1 Oscillospiraceae bacterium | reverse complement strand
CAATAATACCGCAACCCCAAAGACCTGCCGATGTTGTCAGTCCCTTAATCTGGCTTTTAGAACTGAACAGAATGGAGTAACCGGAAATAATAGCTGAACCGATGATGATTGCCGCTGTGATCCGCGGGCTGGCGTAACCCATGTTCAACAAGTACATTTCTGTAATTGCCGCCGTAGCTGAGGCCAACGAAATGATAATAAATGTACGAAGACCTGCGCTGTGGCGTTTACTGGAGCGTTCACAGCCGATAATGGCTGACAAAACAACCGACAGTGTAATTCGCAATAACACCGATCCGGTATTCAATTCAGATGCCCAAGTACCAAGCAAATTTGCAATGTAATCCTGTGTCATCGTTACCCTCTCCTTCCTCGCATTTGGATGCTGCTCAGTGCAGCTATTTGATCCTCTGCTGCTTCCAAAAATGCCTGTTCTTCTTCGGAAACAGTATTGTGTGGCAGTTCTGCCTGTATCACCTGAATACGCTGAATCAGTAGTTCAACTGCACTGATTGGTTTTCCGCATTCGTCCAATTCTTCAACAGGAACAATGTCCTCAATTTTATTAGAGTAGGATTTTGACAGGTACAATGATAACTTGGCGCAGGCCGGTCCCACAAGTTCATATAGCACACTGGAGGACAGGATCACAGTTTCCAATGCTACACCAGTTTCGCCGCCCAATGTTCGTGCGCCTAATGCAGCTAAGCCAATGGCCACACCTGCCTGTGGAATCAAAGCAAGTCCAAGATAATTACGCACTTCTTTAGGTTTTCCGGTTATCAGGCACCCCAGAAACGCACCGGCATATTTTCCTACGATGCGAACAACAAAGTAAACGACACCAATTACCAGCAGGGGCGTGTTTCCTACGGCAGTGGAATTGTTAACCAATGCATCCAACCGGAAGGATAGTCCGGATCTGACGAAAAACAGCAGCAGGATCGGCGGTGTAAAATAATTAAGCTGCTTGAAGAGTTTTTCGTCATTGGTAATATTGATGTACACGGTTCCCATAGACATACAGCCAAGCAACGGCGATACATCCAGCAAGGCACAGATACCACAGAACGCAAATATCAGAGAAACAGAAATAATCAAACGGTTGTCTTTGGAGCGCTTTTTCGGCATAAGCAGCTTCAGAAACAAGCCAAACAGACCGCCCAGCAGTAAAACACCAAGGTTGATTCCAATGGGCTTTAGGATACCGGTAGCACCTACACTGGCAGATCCCAAGCTGATAGATAGTGCAAGAGAAATCGCCACACTGTACTCAATGAGCCCAACCACATCATCCAGCGCTACTACCTGCAGGAGTGTATCCACAAAATCGCCGTGGGCACCGGTTTGGCGAATCGTCATCACTGTGGATGCCGGAGCAGTTGCAGAAGCCAATGCTGCCAGCACTATCGAGAATCCCAGGTCCACACCCAAAATACAGTAAGTCACGATAAAAACTACGACGGTTGCCAGACAGGCTTCCAATACCGTAATGATCACAACTTTCATTCCATTTTTCTTTAATGTGGAGAGCTTAAAAAATTCACCGGTACTAAAGGCAATGAAAGCAAGGGCAATATCCGAAAGAAAATCCATTCCGTCAATGACAGTGGCAGGAACCAGATTTAAGCAGAACGGTCCGATCAGAATGCCCACAACGATGTACGCTGTCACATTTGGAAGCCGTAGCCGCTTCGTCAACCGGGTCATAGAAAAGCCTAAGAACAGCATCAAAGCAATGGAAATAATAACGGTTGCAACAGAATTTGTCTCCATCACATCTCCAAACAGCGGACTCAACATAAGCGGCCTCCTCTCGCTGCATACGCAGCACCGTTAATAAAGACAATCAGGAACAGTATTGTTACCGCCCAGTGGAATCCTGAAAGTAAGCATGTACCAATATAGAGCAGTATCAGAAAATCTTGAATTCCTCGCTTTGAGCTACCTCTGAATTTTTCAAAGCAATATAGCCCGGAACATATACGCACAAGCGAGGTAACTACGGTGCTACCGGTGCGCCAAATAATAATATCTGCTGCTATCATAAGAATAAACCCGATAGAAAACAGCGCAGCACTACCCAGCACAAGACCTCCAATTCCGAAATTTTCCAGCCAGACTTCCAGAATGTCCTGACAGAAGAAATCCGTTTGTACATTTTCGGAGAGTTCTTCCAGATACTCAAAAAACTGCTGTTTCTTTCCTGGGATAAACCGCAGAAAATTGTACTGAGCTGTTGCCATGAATAAAGAAAACTTACTAACCATCTCATATCCCCTCCTACTTGATTTTTTGATTTTAATATTGTATACTAAACCAACAATAAAGTAAAATTATATTATTTTTTGCTTATATCAAGTATTTTTATGGAGTGGCAATATGCTGAGTGCTAAACTTAAAACATTACTCGCTGTGTCAGAGCAGCAAAACTTTACAAAAGCAGCAGAATTGCTTTCTTTGACCCAGCCGGCAGTTAGTCATCATATCAATCAATTAGAGGAAGAATTTGGTGTTACACTATTTGTTAGGGGAAAAGGCGGCCTAAAACTAACAGAAGAGGGCGAAATTGTTGTCCATTATGCCCGAAGAATGGCAGCTCTATATAACCGTCTCCAGACAGATCTATCGAATGTTGAAAAGCACATTACTAAACTGCGGATCGGTATTACTCACACTGCTGAAAGCAATCTAACCACAGAGGTATTGGCAAAATGCAGTGGTGAGTTTAGTGGTTTTAGTATTACTATTATTACGGATACCATAAATAATCTTTATGCTATGCTGGAGAATTACGAGATAGATTTGGCAATCGTTGAGGGAAAAGCCAGTGATCACGCGCTGAACTCACTTGTGCTGGATACCGATTTTTTGGTGTGCGTAATGTCCTCTGACAATCCATTATCAAAAAACGCAATGATAACC
>JAEDGE010000202.1 GCA_016297675.1 Oscillospiraceae bacterium | reverse complement strand
CAGCATTTTTGAAAAACTGCTGCACCGAAAAACTTTTTATTTCGCCTACGGCGTGTAGACGGAAAAAAGTTGTTTGTTTCACGTGAAACAGAAAATAATGTTAGAACCATGCAGAAAAAGGAGATTGCAATGTACGATATGGAATCCTATGCGGTTGCAGTCATCGGAGCAGGGCATGCCGGTGTCGAAGCGGCACTCGCTTGTGCCAGACTGGGCTGCAAAACGGTATTATTTACGATTTCTTTGGATCAAATTGCAAATATGCCCTGCAATCCGTCCATTGGTGGGACGGCAAAAGGGCATTTGGTACGGGAAATTGATGCCCTCGGCGGCGAAATGGGCAAGGCAGCAGACGCTTGCTTCCTGCAAAGCCGGATGCTGAACCGTGGAAAAGGTCCGGCAGTTCATAGCCTTCGGGTACAGGCAGATCGGGTGCAGTACCACAATTACATGAAACACGTCTGCGAACAGACGGAAAATTTATACATCAAACAGGCGGAAGTCGCAGAAATTCTCGTGGAAAACGGGGCAGTTTGCGGCATCGTTACGACATTGGGGGCAAAATATGCCGTGCAGGCGGCGATTATTGCGACCGGTACTTATCTCAATGGCAGAATTCATGTGGGAACGGTTTCCTATGAAAGCGGACCGGACAGTGCCTTGCCGAGCCGTGCCTTGGGAGAAAATTTGCAGGCACTCGGTCTGCCACTGCGGCGGTTTAAGACTGGAACACCGTGCAGAGTACATCGACGCAGTATTGATTTTGACCGCATGGAACCGCAGGACGGAGATGCAGAAATTGTTCCGTTTTCGTTCTCCACGCCGAAAGAGGAACTGCATAACACAGTTCGCTGCTATATTGCCTATACCAATGAAGCAACGCATGAGATTATTCGGGAGAATCTGCATCGTTCGCCGCTGTTCACAGGGCAGATTTCCGGCATTGGGCCTCGTTACTGTCCATCCATTGAAACAAAAATTGTTCGGTTTGCGGATAAAAAGCGACATCAATTATTTGTAGAACCAATGGGATTGCAGACCGAGGAATATTATTTACAGGGAATGTCTTCCTCTCTGCCGGAGGATGTGCAGCTTGCCTTTTTGCGTACCATCAAGGGTTTGGAACAGGTGGAGATTATGCGGCCAGCCTATGCGATTGAATATGACTGTGTAGACCCGACTGCCTTGCGTCCGACACTGGAAACGAAAAAAATCCATGGGCTGTATGGGGCAGGACAGTTTAACGGCAGCTCTGGTTATGAAGAGGCAGCCGCACAGGGCATTGTGGCAGGCATCAATGCAGCTTTACAGATTCTGCACAAGCCGCCGATGATTCTGGACAGAGCCAGCTCCTATATTGGCACATTGGTGGATGATCTTGTCACAAAGGGCTGTGAAGACCCCTACCGCATGATGACTTCACGGAGTGAATATCGGTTGATTCTGCGGCAGGATAATGCAGATTTTCGGCTGATGCCGATTGGCTATGAGATTGGATTGCTGCCGAAAGCACGCTATGATGCGATGTTGAAAAAGTATGAGCTGGTGGAAACGGAAAAGCAACGGCTGTTGAAAACCAACATTGCTCCTTCGGAGGTGTTGAATGCGTTTTTAACAGATCACGATACGGCACCGCTTTCCACAGGCTGCAAGCTGGCGGATTTGATTCGCCGCCCACAGTTGAATTATCCACTGTTGAAACCGTTTGACCCGGAGCGTCCGGACTACGATTCTGAGATCGGGGAACAGGTCGAAATTCAGTTGAAGTATGAGGGATATATTGAAAAGCAGCTGGCACAGATTGCACGGATGCGGAAATTAGAGGAAAAAACGCTGCCAGAAGCGGTGGATTATACGCAGATTCGGGGGTTACGATTGGAAGCAGCAGAAAAACTGAATGCCCATCGACCGGCGAATATCGGACAGGCAAGCCGGATTTCCGGTGTTTCTCCGGCAGATATTTCGGTACTTTTGGTTTGGGAAACGGCGTTGCAGAAAGGAGAGCAGCCATCATGAACTGGGAACGTGCAGAAAAACTGTTCGCACACAGCGGACTGTCCTTGACAGAAGAACAGTTTCGGAAATTTTCCACATATCAGGAGATTCTTGTGGAAACAAACCGCCGAATGAATTTGACCACCATTACAGAGGATGCGGAGGTGTGGAGAAAGCATTTTCTGGACAGCTGTCTGCCGTTTCAGTATGTGGAAATCCCTGCTGGTGCTGCCATCATAGATGTGGGAACCGGTGCAGGATTTCCGGGGATTCCGATGCGGATTTTGCGTCCAGACTTTCAGTTGACGCTGCTGGACAGTCTGCAAAAACGAGTACATTTTCTGGAGACTGTCTGTCAGGCATTGCAGATACCCGTGCACTGTATGCATGCGAGGGCAGAATCTGCCGGAAAGCAGCCGGATTTTCGGGAGCAGTTCGATGTTGCCTGTGCAAGAGCCGTGGCAGCAATGCCATTGCTTTGTGAATACTGCCTGCCGTTTGTAAAAGTTGGCGGTGTGTTTCTGGCGTTGAAAGGACCGAATGAAACGGCAGAAAGTGCAATGGAAACGATTTCTCTTCTTGGCGGTGAGCTGGAGGAAACCTATTTGTATTCGCTTGACCAGCATGAAGCAAGACGATTGTTTGTGATTCGGAAGGTGAAGGAAACGCCGAAGAAATATCCACGGTCGCCGAAGCAACTGCAAAACCGAAAATATCAGGCGTAAGGATTGGAGATAGAATCGTTCAGAAAAGATTTCCTCAAGAGATATGAAAATTGATTTCCGTGCAATGTTCTTCACGGAAATCAATTTTTAAATAATAGTGTAAATTCTACGCCGCAGGCGACTGCGGTCAAGCTGGCTCAGCTTGGCGAGGGGGATGCAAGGGGGGCAAGCTGCCACCCTTGCAAAGCAAACGAGTTGGAATCGGTCAAT
>JAEDGE010000043.1 GCA_016297675.1 Oscillospiraceae bacterium | reverse complement strand
ACGCTTAAGTTGATGACATTGCCCACACTGTGGGGAATCACCCTCGCCAAGCTGAGCCAGCTTGACCGCAGTCGCCTGCGGCGTAGAATTTACACTATTATTTAAAAATTGATTTCCGTGAGCAAATCTGCATTCTGCTTGACCTTCCTTTCTGCTCGTGCTATACTAATAGTATCTTATGGTTATACCTGATTGCGGTATCATCCAGAAAAGAAAACAGAAAGGACATTTACTATGGAAATCATACAGGATACCTCCGGCATTTTGGTTTGTGCCGGAAATGCCACCCGAATGCAGGGAAAAAATAAAATTCTGCTGCCGCTCGGACACACCAATGTCATTGGTATGTCCATGCTGGCAATGGAACAATGCGAACGGATTGCAGAGTTTGTTGTGGTTGCAAGACCGTCTGATCAGGATGCCATCCGGCAGACGATTGCAGATTTACAGTTGAAAAAGTGCAGTGCCATTGTCAGCGGCGGGGCAACTCGTCAGGAAAGTGTCATCAATGGCATTCGGGCAGCTGCAAAAGAAACAAAATTATTCGCCATTCATGATGGAGCAAGACCACTGGTCAAGCCCGAACAGATTGCGAAGGTCATTCGGGATGCGTCAGTATTTGGTGGAGCTACCCTTGGCGTACCGGTGAAAGATACCATTAAAGTTGTCAATGACGGCTTGATTGTAGACACACCCTATCGACCACATTTGTATATGACCCAGACACCACAGGTTTTTCAGAAACGAATCTATTTTGAAGCACTGGATTTTGCACTGGAACATCAGTTGGATTTTACAGATGATTGTCAGTTGGCAGAGGCAATCGGCTGTAAAGTTTGTATGACCACTGGCGACTATACGAATATTAAAATCACAACACCAGAGGATATCTTAATTGCACAGATGCTGCTGGAAAAAAGAACGGAGGAGAGCGTATGAGTACACTGCGAATCGGACACGGGTATGATGTACACCGCCTGGTACCAGAACGCAAGCTGATTTTAGGTGGGGTAGAAATTCCGTTTTCCTTGGGATTGCTGGGACATTCCGATGCAGATGTGTTGCTGCATGCAGTTGCAGATGCACTATTGGGTGCGTTGGCATTGGGCGATATTGGGAAACATTTTCCGGACAACGATCCACAGTATGCCGGAGCAGACAGCATGGTACTGCTGCGGCACGTGGTTGGACTGATTCAGAAAGAGGGCTATCAGGTCGGCAATCTGGATGCGACGATTTTGTGTCAGAAGCCAAAGTTAGCGGATTATATTTTACAAATGCGGGAAAACATTGCAGATTGCTGTGGTGTGCCAGTTTCAGCAGTCAGTGTCAAGGCAACGACAGAGGAGAAGCTTGGATTTACCGGAGCAGGACAGGGGATTGCCGTGCATGCCGTGGCATTGCTGGAACGAATGGCATAAGCAGAGCCAGACAGCATCAGGAGGAACTCTCGTATCAAATTGGCAATCAATCTCACTAAAAAAACAAAAGTTCTCTTGACATTTTTATAAAAATCTGCTATAATCTTCCCATAGAGGAAGCATTGCGGAACAGGCAAAATGTTGGATGTTTCTTGCATGTAATACCATACAGAAAGGAAGGATTTCAATGCAGTTGAAACCGGTTAAAAATGATAAACCGCCGGCATATCTTGCCAAAGTAGCGGCTTTGCTTGCGGTTCCCGGTATGCTGACCGGCTGTGCAGACTTTCCGGTCAAACCTGTCAATCCGCAGGGAACGGAAGACTTGCAGTTAGAAGGGGAAAGTGTCGTAGAAGAAACACTTCCTGCAACAACCTGTGCGGAAACAGAAGTGCAGTTGGATGGTGATATTGCAGTTTGGGAGGATTCCATGCCATAATCCGCAAACAGAAATGCAGTTGTTAGGGGCAGCTGATCATTTCGATTTCCTTTATGAAAAAAATAAAATAGAAAGGATGTTGTCTTATGCAACTAAAACCAGTCAAAGATTACAAAATACCTTCGTATCTCGCCAAAACAGCGGCTCTGCTGGCTGTAACCAGTATGTTTGGAGGCTGTGCCGATTTACCGGCGAAGCCAGTCAATCCACCACAGCCGGGGACGACCACTGCAACGACAACGACAGAACTTGGCGGTGTTACAGTTACTAACACACCAGAAGAAACGACAGCCACTACAACTGCACTGGAAGGGGAGGCTACCATTCCGCAGGAATCCACCACGATTACCACGGACTTGACCACCGCTGGTGTGGTTGTGACCACAACGCCTACGACCGCTACGACACCTTTTACTACAACACCTACGATGCCGCCGATGATCACCACCGGCTCTACGACACCTACGATGCCTACTATACTTACAAATGATTCCACAACGCCTACGATGCCAACGATCATGTCTACCACACCGACGACGACAATGACCACAATGGAAACAACGTTAGAGGGAACGTATACTGTTCCGCAGACTACCACTACAACCACTACCATGACTACGATGTTAGAGGGAACCTATACTGTTCCGCAGACAACTACCGGTTATGTCCCGCAGACAACCACCGGTTATGTCCCACAGACAACCACCGGTTATGTCCCACAGACAACCACCGGTTATGTCCCACAGACAACCACTGGTTATGTTCCCCAGACAACTACCGGTTATGTTCCGCAGACGACTACAGCAACGGTAAAATCAAAGTAACAGGGAGGGGTTGTCTTGCACGTTACCCTGCACCTGACAGAAGATTGTAATATGGATTGCAGTTACTGCGTTCATGAAAAACGCAGCCGAAATATGTCAGAGGAAGTGCTGGAGGCTGCCTGTCAGTATATTTTTCAGAGTGGATCCGCAGCCGGCATCTGCTTTTTTGGTGGAGAACCGTTGCTGCAAAAGGATTTGATTTACAAAGCAGTGGCACGCTGTCAGACCCTTTCCAAGGAAACTGGTTTGCCGTTCAGCTGTAAAATGACGACCAATGGCACGTTGCTGGACGAAGATTTTATTGCCTATGCCAAACAAATCGGATTGTTTATCGGACTTTCCTTTGACGGCTGCGGACAGGATCGCTGCCGTCGCTATCGGGATGGAAGCGGCACATTTTCGGATTTGGAACGGAATGCAAAATTATTGCTTTCGATCATGCCGGAATCCTATGCGATGATGACCATTGCTCCGCAGGCAGTGGATACTTATGCAGATTCTGTCCGGTATCTGCACGGGCTGGGCTTTCGCAATATCACTGCTACCTTGGCATATGGAAAACGAGTGCACTGGACAGATGCCCACCTGGAACAACTGCAAACCGAGCTGAACCGAACCGCAGATTTCTATGCATCCGAATTTGAAAAGGGAACGCCGTTCTATTTCGGTACATTTGACAGTAAAATTCAGGACAGTATTCGGGGCAGATGCTCTGGTGAACAGTGTCATTTGGGGTTGCGACAAATGCCGGTGACACCAGACGGTTCATTGTATCCTTGCACGCAGTTCATCGGCGATCCGGCATATCGATTGGGAGATGTCTTTCATGGACTGGATCAGGAAAAAGTCCGGAAGCTGGTACAGAGGGAGGCAACACCAACCGCTTGTCAGGAGTGTGCACTGAAAAAACGCTGTACCAATTCCTGTGGTTGTATGAACCGTTTGGAAACGGGAGACGAGAATCAAGTTTCCCCCTTGCAGTGTACCTGTGAGCAAATGTTAATTGGGGTTTGTGATGCACTTGCTGATCGACTCATCAACAACAATGAAAAACTATTTTTGAAAAAATTTGTATAATATCATAAATAAGATGACACGCCGGTGAGAACAAAATGGTTCTTTTTCCGGCGTGTTTTGCATAAAAATAATGTGTGAGAAAGATGAATTCGATGGGAAATCGCATGTAAAAAAATAGAAAATTAAGCTTCATTTCAGGTAAATGTCTATATTTTTATGCAATTTGCACAAAAAATAGAGTTTATTTTCTACATTTGAAAGCAGTCTTCCTTTTGAATATTCACAAAAAATCCACAATTTAAGGTAAAGGTTGTGTTATAATAGAACCAGTCGGAAATGAATAGTTTATGACGTAGGCATAAACCCATTAGATTTTTAAAGAAGAGAAAGGATGGTTATTCATGAAACATCACACATGGAGAAAGCGTGCAGCGGCAGCTGTTGTGAGTGCAGCGATGCTTTCCACGACGCTGGTTGCCACCCCAATTGTTTGGGCAGCTGAAAAGACCATAAGTGTCAATAAGACACTGGTAAAGTCCAGCACAGAAGAAGAGACATACAAAAATGGTGGCGGTGATACGTTGACCAGACCGGTGAACTGGAAGGAATGCCGTTACAGCATGCTGATGAGTGAGCTGAGCGAATACACGGATAGTAACCCGATTACATCCCTGCAATTCAACTTCACAGCAGAGGAGCAGATTGCAAAGTTCACCTATTATTTTGGTATCAGCAGTACAGATAGTAAGATTAGTAACTGGTATACACCGGCTGCGGATGGAGAATCCATTGAAGGGTTCATTCAGTATCCGGATGAAACCAGCACAGACTTTACCATTACAATTGATTTGAGCAAGGCAAAGATTCAGTATTACAATAGTGTGGATGATTGGGCAATTGGTGCATGGTGGAATGAAGAACTGCACTTTGATATGCAGAATTGCTATTCTGATACAGTGGAGGGTGTCGAAATCCCAGTCACGCTGAAGAGTGTTGTTGTAAACGGCACCGCAAAGGACATGATGACGGATACCCCGCCGGAAGGATATGGCGGTGGCGGCGGCACAGAAGTCGAAGCCAAGTACCCGAATACTGGTGATGCTGGTTTCTACAACAGCCAGAACACACAGAGCGGTAACTGTACGTTTACAGATAATAAGGACGGTACAGCTACGATTTCTGCCACACTGACCAAGAAGATCAATGCAGAAGACCTGAAGGCATTTGCAAAGGAACAGTATGGTACAGATACCATTACCCTGACACCAAGCCCGAAGGGAAAGGATTATAGTGAAGAATACTATAAGACACAGAAAGATGAAGACGGCAATGTTATGGAAGAAGCTGCTGTCCGCAAGGCAGGACTTCCGCTGAACAGCCATCGGTTTTCTTATGCAGATTTCGGGATTACTGCTGATTCCGATGCAGCAAGAATTATACCAGAAGCATTGACTGTAGTGATGCGTGCTCCAGAGGGACAAAATGTCACTCGTGTGATGTATGGTGCTGGTTTGAACGTATTTGGCAGATCCCCTGCTGATACAGAAGCACCAAAGACTGCAATCGGTCGTGATGCAGATGGAAACGTAGTAGATTCTTCTCTGGCAGGCTTTAAGGAAGATCCGAATGCTGGTTATTGGTATAACGATATTGGTGCAGATAACTATGATGAAATCATGACCAATGTACAGAATGCCGGAGCTGAATTTGGCGTAACTGTACAGAATGGTAAAGATATTAAGGGACAGAATTTTGGTGACTATGTAGAAGTGACATGGGACGTTCCGGAAGAGGTAAAGCCGTATGCAGATGTGAAGCAGTCTACTTCTCTCTCCTTCCAGCTTTGGTATGGTGAGATTGAAGCAGAAGAATACACACCGCTGGAATCTATGGATATCGACAGTGCAATGCTGACTTATACGCAGGTAATTACATTCCCGTATAAGGCTTCTCAGACTTTGACAACGAACACCGCTCTTACGACAGGTTCCAAGCCGGCTGAGTTCCTGTTCTCTGATTTCGATGAGATGACCTATACAAACACAGCAGACGTTTATGCAATTCTGTTCACACTGGACACCAAGGTCAGTGCAAGACAGTTGGTACTGGGCAGCGGTACAACTGTTCTGGATAAGAAGAGTGATGACCACTGGTATCAGGCTGACACCAACGGGAATTCCATTACACTGTTGAGTGCAGATGACACCAAGAAAGAATATACTTATATGTGGGTAATGCCGCAGGCAGTGGCAAAAACTTATAAGTATGCAGAAGATGGTACCGTAAATAAGAGTTCTCCGATTGAAAACTATATTAGTACAGAACAGCCGAATGACAACTTTAAGTTGGGTCTGTACTATGCAGATGATGCTTCTGCAACTGAAGTGACTTCTGCAACTGTAAAGGATGTAACGATTTATTATACTACAGATGACAAGTCCAATACTGCAAAGGCAGATATGTTCGAAAAGGATTTGACTGCAAATCCGAAGAACATGGTTCTGGAAGTTGGCGATACAAAGAAAATTACAGTCAATGTAGATGGCTGCACCTTTGAATCCAGTGATGACAGCATTGCAAGTGTAGACGAATATGGTAATGTAACAGGTAACGACGGTGGTACTGCTACCATTACAATTACCACACCGAAGGGACAGACTGCAACAGTAGAAGTAACTGTGAATGCTGTTACTACAACGACGACGACTGCTCCGCTCGTACCGATGTATGGTGACACCAATTTGGATGGTATTGTAGACTTGCGTGATGCCATTCTATTGAACCGTTTCTTGGCAAATCAGGTTACCTTCTCTGAGCAGCAGGAACTGAATGCAGACGTATATAATCCTAGCTCGGCTCGGACGATTGATGATGCGGATAGTTTAAACTTAGTACAGTATGTTGTCTTGACCATTACGTCTCTACCAGTGGTTGTAGCAGAATAAGGTATTTACGGGATAACTCCATAATTATTTTCCTATACTAAATGAAGACCGCTGTGCACGGATTTCGTGTACAGCGGTCTTTTTGTTATTGATTGAATTGCTGAAGTGTTCCTCGCAGCTTGCGGATGATTTTCTTTTCCAGACGGGAGATATAGGATTGTGAAATGCCAATGGCTTGTGCGACTTCCTTTTGTGTTTTCTCCTTGCCATCCAGCAGTCCGAATCGCAGCTCCATGATTTCCCGTTCTCTTGCCCCCAGTTCCGAAACAGCAGAGCGAAGCATATCCCGTTCTGATTCCTGTTCAATGTTGCGGCTGACCACATCTGCATCTGTTCCAAGAACATCGGAGAGCAAGAGTTCATTGCCGTCCCAGTCGATGTTCAGCGGTTCATCAATGGAAACTTCTCCACGATACTGCGTTGCCTTTCGCAGAAACATGAGGATTTCGTTTTCAATGCAGCGGGATGCATAAGTTGCCAGTTTGATTTTTTTGGTGGGACAGAATGTGTTGACCGCTTTAATGAGTCCGATGGTGCCAATGGAAATCAAATCTTCTAAGCCAATTCCAGTGGATTCAAATTTTTTTGCAATGTATACCACAAGCCGAAGATTATGAACAATCAGCTGCTCTCGTGCGTCTGCGTTGCCATTGGCAAGGGCATCCAGCATCGCCTTTTCCTCCGGTGCAGAAAGCGGAGGCGGCAGCGTATCTGCTCCGTGAATGTAGTCTACCTGACAGGGACGCAGCCAAAATTGCAGCTGCCGCAGAAGTTGCAGCAAAGATTTCATCATACAGACTCCTTTCTGTTAAACGGTTTGGAGAAGGTTTGGATGGAAAATGGCATTGTCCTGTGCCTCTGCCAAGCCAATGCGGACAGCCACCTGCTGACGTGCTTTCGTTGTTTCATTTTGCAGCAGGACTTCATCCGCCTGAAAGACTGGCATCAGACTGGTGCCGGATACCGTTGCATAGGGAACATAGTGGTAATGCCGCTGTTTTTGCTGACATTGCGGAAGCAGATGTGCAAAAGCATGTTTGCTGCATACAATAATGGGAAGACCGCTGTAAGGGTCTACCAAATTGTTCCCTGTGTCCACAAGTCCTTCCTGTACAATCGTCTCTGTACCAATTCGAATGAATACCCGATAGTGCAGATCGGTGTGGTGGCTGTGCAGTCGAACGATATGCCAGATTCGCAAAACGCCATAAGCAAGCAGGGTGCAGAGAATACAAACTGGAAGAGAAAGTTGAAGATAAAAGCAATGATTCCCTAACAAAATACGTTGGCTGTCCGTACACTGTTGCACTGCCATGAGAAAACCGGCGAAGAGCATACTAAAGCAGAAGAACCAGAGGGTTTGCCGCAGAAATGTCCGTTTGGAGCATCCAATGCAGAGAATCCCGTTCATGCAGGCAGCCGCACCAATTCGCAGGAGCAGGGTAGCATACCAAGGCAGTGGCGGCAGGAGAATGGCAAGGGAAAACAGACTGCCAAGCAAGGCACTGACAAGGCAGCGGGGAATGCGGCAAGGCGTGTGCGTCAGGCACGCTGTGCCACGCAGGAGAAAATAGTTGACGCAGAAGTTGAAGAACAGCAGGACATCCAGATAGATGGTTTGCATGTACATCACCGCCTGTTTTTTGATTATAGCACACCCCCTGTGCAAATGCTGTCGAAAGGGCAGAATCAGATTGAATTCCATTTTTCGTTGACTACAGCATCAAATCGTCGAAATAATATAAAGTTTTATTTTCTTTTTCATGCTTATTTAATAAACCGTTCGCAGCTTCATGGTAAAATAGAAACCATCAAAAGCGGAAAAAGGGATGATTTGTTCCTTTGTAGGGAGAAGGAGAACACTTTATGAGGAAAAATAGCATAACAAAAAGTTGCCGCAAGCGGATATTATTTTGTGCTGTGGTGTGTCTGCTGTGCAGCAGCGGGTGTGGAAATTCCAGTTCAAGCGGCAGTGAGGGGAATTTGTTGACAACAGCATCTACGACTGCACAAACGACGCTTTCCACAACAGAAGCTGTCACAACCGTCATTACAACCACAGATACTGCCGAGATGGTGACAACGGAAGCAACCACTACAACAGAAGCCACAACAGCTGCTCCAGTTGTTTCTGTAGAAACAGACGATTCTGCCACCGCAGTGATACAGGCAGATGGCAGTGTGCTGCTGGATTTTTATCAGGGAGCTTGTCAAATCACATTACCGGCTTCTTGGGCAGAACAGATATTTGTACAGGAAGGAACGGTTTATCATCGTACTGTGTGGGAGGATACCAACGGCGGTGGCAAGCTGTTTTCGATTCGTGTGACCAGTCTGGAACAAGCTGCAAACACGCCTTTTGTTTTGTTAGGGTCTTGTGCAGAAGGCTGTGTGTTCTATTATCTTCCGCAGGATATGCAGTGTAATCCAGACGGTTCTGCCTTGATGGAAGAATTTTTGGCGATGGCAAACGAATGTGAAAGTGTGCTTTCCAGTGCAGTTTGTCCAACCAACTGCACACCTGTTTCGATGGAAGATTTTGCAGTTCCGTCTGATTCTGTAGAAAGTATGATTTACGGTTGCTGGGAAGTGATGGATGAAACATTACAGATGCAGCAATTTACGCCGTATTTGGTGTTTGCACACAGCGGAGCGATGGCATATGAATATGGTATGATAGTGGAAGAAGGCAGCTATATTGTGAATGCAGTGCAGCCTTATTTGAATTGTGTAGATTCTGTGGATGAGGCATGTGCAATTGCCTATTTCAATGGTACATTGCATGAAATCAAAATTTATGCTTCCGCACCAGTGATGCTGGAGGTGAACGCAATGACCGGCATAGAAGCAAAAAAGCCAGAAGATGTTTGGATATTTACATATTGGAATGACATGGAAATTTGGGGCGTGGATGAAGTCGATTAAGCTGTTTACAAAATAAAAAAGAAAAGCCGGTATTCCGTTCTCTGATAGAGCGGAACACCGGCTTTTTCAATGAAGATGGTTGTATTTCAGAGCGTTAAGGTTACTCTGCGGTTGTTTTTGTGAGAGAGATGGTGATATCATCCAGTTTGATAGATGCGACTGCATTCGGGTCAATCGGCTGAGATAAGTCAAATTCTAAGACACCTGTGCCGTCTGGCTGGTGAAGAATGCCATATCCTGCGGTCGTTCCGCCTTTTCCTTGCTGTAAATCCGTTGCCGTTACTTCTGTACCATCTGTCAGAATGACAGAAACAGATTCTGGCTGTGCCATCAAATTGGGATCCATTGGACCAGTGAGTTTGATATGGGATGTGAAGCAGGTGACTTGTTGGATGTTAAAGATCCGATAGGAATTTTGAATCTCTACATAATGTTTCCATGTACCATCCGCTGCGTAAGTCGTGCTTGGAATCTTCTGAATGTTGTCCAGATGGAAGGCAACCGTGCCACGGCTGCTGTCATCGGAAGTATACAAATCAAATTGTACCTCTGCCTGTTCTTGCAGGAATGCATCCATTTGCATCTTGCAGGTGATGACATATTCACCATCACTGCCTTTTTCACAAGTGGATACACCACTGCTGAGAAATTCATAAATCCGTTTCCCATCAATTTGCAGGCTGAGGAAATCCATATCTATCTGCAATCCTTCTGGAAGTGCAGTTGGATCGTCTGGTGCAGCATTCAGCACCATGGCGAGATTTGTGCCGTCGCTGATGACACCAAGCGGTTTGACGGTAAAGCCATCCATTCCAGTAATGGTGAAATCAGAGAGCGTTGCCGTCATGGAAGACGGGTCAAGGATGGTATTGTCTGCCTTGGGTGTGATGGGAATGGTCACATCATCCATCTGGATCGCAGTGACAGCGGTTGGGTCAATGGGCTTTTCCAGATAGAGGAACTGTTCAACCTGTGTCAGGCTTTCCGTTACAATGCCCATATTGCGGTAACCAGATGTCATATACTCTCCAGCGACTGTGCTGCCGTCTGCCAATACGACAGATACTTGTTCGGCACAATTGGTCTGATTGTCTGCCGTGCCATCTATTGTCAGCGTGAGCGGCTGCAAAATGACTTGTTCCACATTCAGGAAGCCTTTTTCGTTGCTCCACTTTCCGGAAGCCGTGTAAACACTTCTTTGTGGTTCGGTCTGTAAATCAATGGTAATTGAAATCGTACCGATGGTGCCGAAATTCTGTGCAAGTTCAGCATAATGCTCGCCTTTCCATAGCATTGCTTGCATTTCTTCTTTGAAGGTCGTCTGGTTCTCCCATGTGCCGTTGTCCAGATGAATTTTTCTTGTAAATAAATATCCGTCTTCTTCTGGTTCTGTAGCACTATTTGTTGTTGTCATTACATCGTAGTTGGTTTTGTCATCAATCCAGTAGTTTCCGTTTGGGGAAATGGTAAATTGATCGGTATATTTTTCTGGCTCGTCTGTTTTCGGTGTCAGATGAACGGCATAGTACAGATTGCTTTCATCTGCAAAAGCGGCAACCAGTTCGGCATCCAAATCTTTCAGATCGGCAGAAAAAGCAGAAACATTGCCGGCTTGTTCTGCGGCATATTGTGCCGTTGCTGCATCATCGCTGCTGTTGGGGAACAGTTGCCGAATCCAGTTTGTTCCCTGTATGGCAGAGACGGAAACCATGCCAATGACACCAACACAAGCTGCGACGGCAATCCCAGCGGTCACATTGCGTTTCCATGTCCGGCGGTGCAGGACGGGTTTGGAGTTGGCTTCGATTTTTTCTAAGATCTGTTGTTCGCAGTGTTCAGGCATTTGAATGTGATTCATAACCTGTTTGTAACGTTCCTTGTTCATAAGATTCCCTCCCTTGTTCAGTCAGTGCCAATTTTAATTTCTTTCTGGCACGGGCGAGCTGTGTTTGAATGGTGGAAATGTTTCTGCCGGTGAGGTCTGCAATTTCCTGAATGGAATATTCCTCATAGTAATAGAGCAGGATGACAACCCGATAGCGTTCCGGCAGAGCGAATACCTCTTCATAGAGCAGGCTGTCGGTTGGGTCGGTGAATAATTCCGGAATTTCCTTTGACGCAGCCCGTCTGCTGTACCATGTGGATTTTTTGAGGTTGTGGCAGGCATTGATGGTGACACGAATCAGCCACGCCTTTTCCATGCCGGCATCGGAAAACGGTTTGGATAGCTGGTAAAATTTCAGAAATGTTTCTTGTGAAATATCTTCGGCATCTGCCTGATTGCGGAGATAGGTATAGGCAATGCGGTAGACCATGTCTTTGTATTGGGTCAGCTTTTTTTGGAACAGAGATGTTTCCATGCATTCCACCTTCCTTTCTGTCTGTATTTGAAGTACTTCACCCATATAACAACTGAGGGGGGCAAAAAATCTCACAATGGTAAAAAAATTTTTTGACAGGCTGGGAGAGAATGCAGGAACAGCTTGTTCCTCTGCCTCTTTCCTTTTTTTATATTTCTTAGAGAAACCTTTTCTGCACCATCCGCCAAAAACACACCGCCGTTTGCAAGAAGACCCCTTGCAAACGGCGGTTTTTTACTTCATTTTATTTGGAATCGTTTCCCGCAGACCGGAACATTTTTTCGCAATCCAAACAACAATTGTCGCCAGCACTGCCAGTTTGATGATTTTTTTCATTTACACACGCTCCTCAGAAGCTCATCTTCTTATCTGTTAAGTAAACCGTTGCACCATAGCAGGCACCAGAAAACACCAGATTAATGCCCATTGCCAGCATCAGGAATGGGATGGCAGTATCCAGACCATAAACCAAACCGTTTTCTGTAATCTGTAAGTCCAGTGAGAATGTCCCGCCGGAAACAATGCTGATTACACTGCTGATGGCAGATTGCAGCATTTCCAGTCCGATCCAGAAGAGGAATGCGACAAAGCTGCCGATTTTCTTGTTGCCGAGCAGCGTTCTTGCCATTGCAATCGCAAGATAAATGGTTGTAATCATGACTACAATTTGCAGAATCATATTCAGCAGGAATAAAATCAGTGAACCGATATTTTCTGTAAAGGCATCCCGCAGCGGAATCAAAACCTGCCCGATAAAGCTGTTGATGTCCAGTTCCCGAATCACCAGAAAAATATCCAGAACGCCAAGGACTGCAAATACCAGAACCAGTGCAGCGGTTGCAAATAAGCCCATCAGTATTTTACAAAGAATCCACTGCCAGGTTGGGGTTGGTGTCAGAAACAGCATATAACCGGACTTCTTGCGAATTTCGTTGTCAAATAGAACTACACTGTACAATGCTCCGACAAACAGCGAACAACACGCAGCAATGATCAGCAATACGGCTGCCGTGCCCCAGATGCCTGCGAAAAAATCGCTCTCTCCGTCTGTGAGTTTTATTCCACCAAATCCAATCAGATAGGCGATCTCCAGACAGCCGATGACAATGCCAATGACCAGAAGCATAAATCTGGATTTCTTGATTTCATATTTCAATACATTTCCCATGATGTAAAATCCTCCCTGTAAATCTGTCTTTCTATGATTCTGCTTAAAACTGCGGTACTGCCGTATCGGCATAAATTTCCCGATACAAGTCTGAAATGGACTTGCCGTACTGTGCCCGAATACTTTCCAGTTCTCCTTCCAGTACGACTTTGCCTTGCTTCATCATCACCACATTGTCTACAATCGGCTCCAACTCGTCAAATAGGTGGCTGGAAATGATGAAGGTGGCACCGTTTCCAGTTGCCTGAATGACGGTGTGAATAATCTGATCTCGTCCAATCAGGTCGATGCCGTTGAGCGGTTCATCCAGCATGATAACTTCTGCTCGTCTGGAAAGTGTGACTGCAATTTTCAGCTTTGCAGCCATACCGGAGGACAACGCCCGCATTTTTAAATCCGGAGTCAGTTCCATAAATGCCAGCAGGCGGTCAAACAGATCTGCGTCAAAATCTGCAAAGAAATCCTTGTGGAATGCTTTTACATCTCGAATCCGCATATAGTCATAGTAAAATGGCTCTGTGGACATATAAGCAATGTGCTTTTTGCTTTCTACCCCGATGGGCATTCCCTTATAG
The DNA here is from genome assembly GCA_016297675.1 of Oscillospiraceae bacterium. GTDB lineage: Bacteria > Bacillota > Clostridia > Oscillospirales > Ruminococcaceae > Ruminococcus_C. The sequence goes on along the minus strand of JAEDGE010000043.1, from coordinate 789 downwards.
GTCAGGCTGCCGGATGTGATTTTTACCAGACCAGCTGCGGATTTCATCATGGTACTTTTTCCGCTGCCGTTCGGACCAACCAGTGCATATACCTTTCCCGATTCAAATGTCACATTCAAATCATCCAGTGCTCGTTTGGTGTCATAACCTTTTACGACATGTTCAAATTTCAGCATAATCCCTTTCTCCTTTGTCAATGGTTTTGTGTTTCTATTTCCTCTTCTTTTTCCAGCTGCACTTCCATTTCTGCGAACAGTGCAGATTTTGTAAAATGGTACTGCTGCATTTTTTGCAGAAATGCCGCTACTTCTTGATGCAGAATGCCGTTCCGCAGGGTTTCCGTCAAGTTGGGGTCTTCGACCAGAAATGTTCCGACACCCCGTTTTGTAAACGTAATGCCTTCCGATTCGAGTTGTCGGTAAATACGCTGTACAGTATTTGGATTGACGGTATAGGCAACTGCCAAATCTGCATTGGAAGGCAGCTTATCACCGGGATGCAGTTCTCCGATGACAATCCGGCGTTTGATGTCGTCCGCAATTTGCAGATAAATGGGATAATTATTTTGAAACTCCATCTTGATGCCTCCTTCTCGTTTGCGGTACACAGCAGCAAGCTGCCATGTTCATTAGTGCACTATCAACATAGTACACCATTTTTCTAATTTTGTCAAGGGGTTTTTGAAAAAAATTTTTTTGCAACAAAAAAAGTGTCATCTGTTGCTTTGCAGATGACACCTGTTGTTGTTTTGATGTGTGTTTGATGAACAAAGTTTTATCTGCCGGACGG
>JAEDGE010000201.1 GCA_016297675.1 Oscillospiraceae bacterium | reverse complement strand
ACTTTATTCGTCCGGCTCCATTCTTTTTTCAAGATGCGGCGTATTTGACGGTTACATCATAGAAGCATACCAAACAAAAGGAGGCTGTTTCAAATGGCAATGTTAGAAGTACAATGTTTGAAAAAAATTTATACAACACGGTTTGGCGGCAATCAGGTGCAGGCGTTGTCGGAGGTTTCATTTTCTGTGGAAACAGGGGAGTATGTGGCAATTATGGGGGAATCCGGCTCCGGTAAAACGACCTTGCTGAATATTTTAGCGGCATTGGATAAACCCACCAGTGGAAAGGTATTTCTGGACGGAAAAGACCTGACAGCAATCAAAGAACGAGAGATTGCTGCTTTTCGGCGAGATAATCTGGGATTTGTCTTTCAGGATTTCAACCTGCTGGATACATTTTCCCTCAGGGATAATATCTTTTTACCGTTGGTTTTGGCAGGAAAACGGGTGCAGGAAATGGAGCAGCGATTGCAGCCCATTGCGGAACAATTGGGCATTACGAAACTGTTAGACAAATATCCCTATGAAGTTTCCGGCGGTCAAAAACAACGTGCTGCGGTTGCGAGAGCCTTGATTTCCCGACCAAAGCTGATTTTGGCAGATGAGCCGACTGGTGCACTGGATTCCAAATCTACAGACAGTTTGCTGGATGTCTTTTCTGCCATCCATGCCTCTGGTCAGACCATTCTGATGGTGACGCATTCTACAAAGGCAGCAAGCCATGCCGGAAGAGTACTGTTTATTAAGGATGGTACGCTGTTCCATCAGATTTATCGTGGAAACTGTACCAATGAGCAGCTGTATCAAAAAATATCGGATACACTGACGCTGTTGGCGACAGGAGGCGAGCAGGCATGAAACGAAATCTTTATCCCAAATTAGCATGGCATGGCATCATGAAAAATCAGAAAACCTATTTGCCGTTTCTGTTGACCAGTGTCGGAATTACCATGATGTATTATATTGTTGCCCATCTGACCTATAGCAAATCCATTTATGAAATGCATGGCGGACAGGAAATGCAAATGATTTTGTCATGGGGAACCGCTGTGATCGCTGTTTTTGCAGCTATTTTTCTGTTCTATATGAATTCCTTCCTTATGCGAAGAAGAAAAACAGAATTTGGTCTATACAATATTCTCGGTATGGGAAAGTGGAATATTGCCCGTATTTTGCTCTGGCAGAATCTCATGTTATTTATGGTTTCTTTGATAGGCGGTCTTGGATTGGGGATTGTGCTTTCCAAGTTATCCGAGTTGTGTGCAGCAAAAATGTTGGGCAACAGCAGTCCACTTGGTTTTACGATTGAGCCAAATGCCGTTCGGAATACCGTTTTGCTGACAGCAGTTTCCTATGCATTGATTCTGCTATATTCACTGGGACAAATTCACGTTTCCAAACCAATTGCCTTACTCCATGGTGAAAAAACTGGTGAAAAACCGCCGAAAGCCCGTTGGTTGCTGGCATTGATTGGTGTGGTGCTGTTGGGGGTTGCCTATTACTTATCCATTACCATTAAAGAACCCATTGCAGCATTATCTACCTTTTTTGTAGCGGTACTGCTGGTCATTTTGGCAACCTATCTGCTGTTTATTTGCGGTTCGGTTGCTCTGTGTAAAATATTGCAAAAGAACAAACGCTACTATTATCAGCTGCGGCATTTTGTTTCCGTTTCTTCTATGAGTTATCGAATGAAACGGAATGGTGCCAGTCTTGCATCCATCTGTATTTTATCTACAATGGTGCTGGTGATGATCTCTTCTTCGCTCTGTCTGTATGTGGGAGCAGAAGATAGTCTGCGGCAGCGTTATCCACGGGATATTGAAATCACTGTAAATGCTTCGTCTGATATCGATGCTATGCAGCAAATCATTTCTGATGTGCTGCAGGAAAATCAGTTAGCCGCCGAAAACGAATTAGAAATGACAACGCTTAGCATTGCCGGACTGCTGGACGGAAATCATGTTCTCATGAATTTAAACGACAATGACAGTGTTTACATTGATTATGACAAAGTGTTGATGATGGGCATTTTTACACTGGACGAATACAACCGTCTGGCTGGAGCATCTGAAACGTTGGCAGATGGAGAAATCCTGATACACATGTTCCGGAAACCATATGACTATGATACCATTCAACTGGGAGATATGACACCGCTGCATATTAAGAAGCAGGTGGATGAATTTATTCCGGATGGAAATGCTGCTGTATCGGTATCTGCAACAATGTATCTTATTGTACGAGATGATGCCGCTTTGCAGGAAATTTATAACATGCAGAAAGAGACATATGGAACGGCTGCCTCTATATTAGAATATCAGTATGCCTTTGATATACAGGCAGATGTAGATACCGAAATTGCTGTAATGAAAGAGATTGAAAATCGTTTTTCTACAGCTGTTTACAATGATGTCAATTTGCACAACTATTTGTGCCGCAGCTTAGAAGAACAGCGTTCCAGCTTTTATGCTCTGTATGGTGGCTTACTCTTTCTTGGAATTCTGCTGAGTATTGTATTTCTGTTTGGAACTGTTTTGATTATGTACTATAAGCAGATTTCGGAAGGCTATGAAGATGCAGCCCGATTTGAGATTATGCAGAAAGTTGGCATGACAAAACCAGAAATCAAAAAGAGTATCAATTCTCAAATCCTGACGGTTTTTGCAGCACCGCTGCTGGCAGCAGGTGTGCATACAGCGTTTGCTTTTCCGATGGTAAAGCGATTGTTGATTCTGCTTGGTTTGACCAATACACCACTGTTGGTCTGCATTACGGTCATCAGCTTTTTAATTTTTGCAGTGCTGTATATATTGATGTATAAACTCACATCGCACAGTTATTATCAGCTGGTGAAGTAGGGTGTGAAAGAGAAACTTGTTATGATATACTGTCCTCTATTGCAAACAACGGTGTTGTTTGCAATGCCGCTAAAAGC
>JAEDGE010000200.1 GCA_016297675.1 Oscillospiraceae bacterium | reverse complement strand
ACCGGAAAGCAGACTTTTTCATCTGCTTTCCGGTTTTTTGCATACTTTCTTCCTGTTTGGTGCATACTAACCGAAAAAGAGAAGGTGTTTTTTATGGCAAATTCCATTGGGCAAGGTATTTTCCAATTTACAAAGCCCATTTCCATCATTGGTTCTGCCGCCATCGGCGGTGCAAAAGAGGGCGAAGGCCCGATGTCTGCCTATTTCGACCGCATCTGTAAGGACAGCTATTTCGGACAAACCACTTGGGAACAGGCAGAAGGGGCTCTGCAACAGGAAACAGTGGCACTCGCCCTCGAAAAAGCAGGGCTACAGCCAGAACAGCTGGATGCCATTCTGGCAGGGGATTTGGTAAACCAGTGTACCAGCAGTTCCTATGGTCTGCGTGGACTGGAACTGCCGTTTCTGGGCATTTACGGAGCGTGTTCCACTATGTCGGAAGGCTTGCTGTTAGCGTCGATTCTGACAGACAGTGGAGCAGGTTCCCATTTTGCAGCGGCAACCTCTTCTCATTTTTCCACCGCCGAACGGCAGTTCCGCTTTCCCCTCTCCTATGGTGCACAGCGTACCCCAACGGCACAGTGGACCTGTACAGCTGCTGGTGCAGCAGTGCTTTCTGCCATGCCGCAGGCAGGTGCACCTCGTGTCACCGGCGGCTGTATTGGCTTTATTCGGGATTTGGGTGTCACCGATGCCAATCACATGGGAGCCGCCATGGCACCAGCTGCCGCCGATACCTACGCCCGCTGGTTTCAGGCAACCGGTACCAAACCAAATGACTATGATGCCATTGTAACGGGAGACCTTGGCATCATCGGCAGCGAGTTATTCTGTGATCTGCTGATGAAGCAAGGCTATGATGCTGTCAATGTGCATCAGGACTGTGGGGCAAAAATGTTTGATCCGGAGACGCAGGACACCCATGCCGGCGGTTCGGGCTGCGGCTGTGCCGGCAGTTTGCTTTGCGGTTATTTTCTCAAGCAGCTGGAACATGGTACAATGCGGCGGATTCTATTTGCAGCAACGGGTGCTCTGCTTTCGCCCATGTTGGTACAGCAGGGAGAAAGCATTCCATCTATCAGCCACTTAGTCGAGCTGCAAGCAGATGTGTAAGGAGGAAAGGCAATGCTACAAGATTGCTTGATTGCATTTTTGGTCGGTGGTTTGATCTGTGCGGTTGGACAGGTTCTCATCGACTATACAAAACTCACACCGGCACGGATTCTGACCGGTTATGTGGTTGCCGGTGTGATATTATCAGCGGTGGGGATTTATCCGAAGCTGCTGGACTGGGCAGGTGGGGGTGCCAGCGTTCCGCTGACCGGTTTTGGAAATCTATTGGCACAGGGGGTACGGGATGCCGTACAGGAGAAAGGATTTCTGGGTGTCTTTACAGGCGGACTGACCAGTGCTGCCGGTGGTTTAACGGCTGCATTGGTGTTTGGTCTGCTGGCAGCCATTTGTTTTCATCCAAAGGATAAGTAATTGCACACAGACTGTTTCACGTGAAACAAAAAGGAGAAAAACACATGCGTGTATCAAAAGAACTCTATCAGGAGATGCAGGATCAGACTGCCCCAAAGACAAAAAGCTATTATACCATTCCGGTTGCGTTTCTGGTCGGCGGATTGATCTGCACATTGGGAGAACTGCTGCTGCATTTTTACGGCTTTCTCGGCTGTGACAAAACGGCAGCCGCAGCATTCACCTCCATTACCCTTGTTGGCTTGAGTGCTTTGCTGACCGGATTGGGCTGGTATGAAAAGCTGGCAAAGCACGCTGGAGCCGGCACACTGGTTCCGATTACAGGATTCGCCAATGCAGTCAGCTGCTGTGCGGTAGAATCCAAATCCGAAGGCTGGATACTGGGCGTTGGAGCAAAAATATTTACAATTGCAGGTCCGGTCATTGTATACGGTACAGCGGCAAGTGTTGTATATGGCATCATTTACTATCTGGTTACGATGGGGCGATAGCATCATGTCGTATGCCTTGCTTGCTGTTATGAGAATCTATTTTTGATTTTTTAGGGAAACCTTTTTCAAATTGATCATCTTTCCAAAAAAGAGGTGCTTTTCATGTCCATTCGTACTGACCTTGCTCTGGAGTCCGCTGCTGCCTACTCCGGCATTGCACAGCAAATCCGTGGCTCTTACTTCCGTATCACAGATATCCGCATTGAAAGTGACCAGCACGGTGCTGCCATCGGCAAACCAAAGGGACACTATCTCACCCTCGAAACCACCGCCCTGCATCGTCACAATCCCCACTTTGCACAGCTGGCAGAAGAGCTTGCAGCAGAACTCATGCCTTTTCTGCCAGAAAACGGACTGGTTCTCGTTGCCGGTCTGGGCAACCGCAGCATTACACCGGATGCCCTCGGTGTTCTGGTTGCAGAACGACTCTTCGTCACACGCCATTTACAATATGCACTGTCTGCAACCGAATTTGAACCCTTCGCCAGCTTACGCCCTGTCAGTGCCATTGCAACCGGTGTCATGGGGCAAACGGGTATGGAATCGGCAGAACTGCTCTCGGCAGTCTGCGAAAAAATAAAACCTGCCTGTGTTGTGGTCATTGATGCACTGGCTTGTGCTGCATTGGAACGGTTGGGAAGAACCATTCAAATCTGCGACAGCGGCATTGCTCCCGGCAGCGGTGTAGAGAACTGCCGGAAAGAGATTTCACAGCGAACGCTGCAAATCCCCGTTGTAGCAATTGGTGTACCAACGGTTGTGGACTTGCAGACGGTAGCAGAAAGCCTGCTGCAAACGGAGCTGCCGCCCCTACAGCAGGAAAACTGGATGGTCACACCAAGAGAAATTGACCAGCTCATTCAAAATGCTGCGGACTTATTGCTGTGTGGTTTACAGCTTGCGTTGTATCCGGAGTTGTCCTTTGAAGAAGTTTCCGCATTGCTTTAATGTGCATCCAATGAATC
>JAEDGE010000199.1 GCA_016297675.1 Oscillospiraceae bacterium | reverse complement strand
TCAGTCTTGCCAGAAAACGCCGCCGCTGTTCCTATGATGACGCTTTCCTCGCTTCAGTTTTTCTTGCTTTTCGTGCGTAAGCCCTGTTTTGCAATACCGGCAATGAATTGCCGGTGGTGGCTTTGCCACCAAGAGCCGCCGTTCATACTGTCCTCGCAAAGCCGATGGCTTTGCAGCCGCTTTTAGTGGCATTGCAAACAACAGTGTTGTTTGCAATAGAGGACAGTATATCATTTTAACATATCATTTCTGTCCGATACATTACATTGCTTTCTGATAAAGTGCCGCAATCTGTTCCTGCGTAAAGACCACAGCATTATTTGCTACGCTGGCAGCAGAAACCTTCATACAGTTTTCTGCCATCCACGGAATATCACTTTCCGATAAACCCAATTCTGACAGCGTGCATTCCAAATCCAGTGCACGCAGCATGGAACGAATTTTCACTGCACAGTCCTCCGCTGTCATTCCACCAAGAATTCTTGCAATCTTGCCGTATTTAAAGCGATTGCCCGAATAGGATGCTTCTATGACAACTGGTGTCAAAGCAGCAAGCCCCTTGCCATGTACAATATCTTTCAGTCCGCTTGCAGGATGTTCCATCCCATGTGCAAGTGTAACACCTGCAGTATTGATTACCATACCGCCAATGGTACTTGCCAGTGTAATCTTTTCCCATCCTGCCTTGTCAGTCGAATCCTGATAAACATGAACTAAGTTCTCCGCCAGAAGAGAAATCGCATACAAACTCAAAGCATCTGTAAACGGCTGTGCAATTTTAGAAGTATAGGCTTCCATACAATGACACAGGGCATCAAATCCTACAGAAGCCAGTACCTGTTTTGGCATGGTCATCATGCACTCCGGATCTACAATTGACACCTTCGGTACAATTGCATTGCAACGTAATGACTTTTTGTCTCCATTTTCGGGATTCGTCAACACAGCAAATCCATTGCCCTCTGAGCCTGTACCGCAGGTTGTGGGAATGGCAATCAGTGCAAGGGCTTGATCACTGGTCTTCCGATTAAAGATATAGTCGTTGATATCACCTTCGTTAACGGCAAGAAAGGCAATCGCCTTGGCACAGTCCATAATACTGCCGCCGCCGATGGCAACCACACAATCACATCCATTCTGTCTGGCAATGACTGCTCCCTCTTCCGCTGTTGTTGTGAGCGGATTCTGCTGTACTTTATCAAACAAAACGGTTTGTATGCCTGCTGCCTGCAAGCTGTTGTTGACTTTGTCATAAAGACCGGATTTCTTGGCACTGCTTCTACCTGTTACAATCAGCGCTTTCTTTCCGTATGGCTTTGTCAGAGTGCCCACCTGACTTACCTTTCCGCTGCCAAATACAATGTTGACAGGCAGAAAATAAGAGAAAGAAATAGGAGCAACGGCATCTTCCGCAATGGAAGAATCCTTTACGTGATCCATTGCCTTTTCTACTGCGGCATCAAAATTCTCATCTGAAGATGCCGAAGCAGATGTATGATCTTCCAATTCGTCTACTGCAACATCAATATGAGAGCCAAATTTTTCTTTGTATTTAAGTTTGCATCCCACTGCAAACAGAATGCCTAAGATGCTCCAGCCACCTGCCATGACCCATTCCTGCCATACCAAAGCACCAGGAGAACCCGGCACAATATACAGTACCACCATCAAGCCAGACATGAGCACGGCAAGTGCCCCGACCAATTTATAATTTTTCACCTTGTACGGACGCTTCATATCCGGTTGCTTCTTCCGCAGAATCAGGAAAGAAATTGCGACCATACAGTATGCCAGACAACAACCGAAGTTTCCGGCATCGACTACCCAAACCAGCATTTTACGTCCAAAAAATGGGGCAAGAATAGACAAAGCACCGATCAGATACAGGGCATTCACTGGTGTTTTATGCTTTTTATGGAGCTTTACAAAACATCTTGGAATCATGTAAGATTCTGCCATGGAGTACATTGCTCGGCTGCCGCCAATCAAAAAGGAATTCCAACTGGTTACAATTCCACACATACCGCCTACAATCAAAACTTTTGCCATAATGGAGCTGTTAAATGCTTTTGCCATTGCATCCGCAGTAACTAAGCCAGAACCTTCCTGAGAAGCTGCAATTTCACCGCTGTTCATAACATAGCCTACTGCTACAATAATCAATGCATAGAATGCCACTGCTAAAACAATGGATAGAATCAGAATTTTTCCGATTTTTTTCAGTGGAACATTGATTTCTTCTGCTGCTTGCGGAATGACATCAAACCCAATAAAGAAGAATGGTGTAATCAGTGCAACATTCAAAATAGCTTTCATGGCATCACCAGAAGATTCTCCAGCAAAAATCTGCCCTTCCAGATTGGAAACATCCCCTGTAATAGCAGAAGAAGCAATCAGCAAAATTCCTACGCCGCCAATGACAACCGTCAGGGCTGTTTGTAGCTTTGCTGCTGTTTTTGCACCCCGAATATTGATATAGGTGATAAATACGGCAACCAAGATTGCCACTGCAAGCCAAGAAGCATAAATATCAAATCCTGCTACTGTATATAGATAGCCTTTCAAAAACGGTGGATAAATATACTGAATGATAGTTGGCAATGCACACGCTTCAAAACAAACTACGCCGACATATCCAAGAATAATCGCCCAAGTACAAATAAAAGAACCAACTGGTCCCATTGCTTTGTAGCTAAATACATGCTCACCACCACACTGTGGCATTGCTGCGGTCAATTCCGCATAGGTCAAACCAACAAAGAATACCATGATACCGCCGATGGCAAAACCAATCACAGCACCAAGTACACCGCCCGTGGAAATCCAGTCACCGGAGGATACTACCCAGCCCCAGCCAATCATAGCACCAAAAGCGATAACCAGGATATCCCATGCACCTAATACTTTGTCAAATTCTGATGATTTCTTTGTATCCATGATGATCACTCTC
>JAEDGE010000198.1 GCA_016297675.1 Oscillospiraceae bacterium | reverse complement strand
GCCGGACGGTTCAGACAAGGTTTCCCTAAGAAATCCGAAAATTGATTTCCGTGGTATAATGGAACTTCTTCTGGTATTATATCATAAATTCATAAAAATGTCAACTACATTTTAAATATTTTATGCACTATGTTCATACTTTAAATTACAAACATATGTTGTTTTTCATAGAAATCGCAGTTTGCTGGATGGTTTGGACAAGGTTTCCCTCAGAAAGTATAAAGATTGATTTCTATTGGAATTTTTTATCGTACAGTTGACTATCGAACCGTTTTGTAGTATAATAAGCAAAAATAAAAAACAACATGGGAGCGGGAAACAAAGCTTACTTCAAAGAAAAACCTGCCACGCCCACAAAAGATTCCCCTTAACTCTGTTTAAATGGATTCGCCACATGGTGGAATGGACGGTGGCTGCACTTCCGTCAACGGCGTATCAGAAAAGGGCATTAACCTGCAAATTCTACTGCATTTGCGTGCCATGCTGCAAATGGAAGGGTATACAGTTGTTGTAACAAGAGATACCGACTGTTCCATTCATGATGAAGGCGTTGAGGGCATTGCCAACCAGAAGAGCTCTGACATGGACAATCGATTGGCACTATTTAATCAATATGACAATGCAGTCTGCCTTTCCATTCATCAGAATCAGTTTACAGATTCCGCTTATAGCGGTGCACAGATGTTCTATTCCAATACCAATCGAGAAAATAGTGTTCTTGCTCAAACGATGCAGGATGCCTTTGTGGCTCAACTCCAGCCAGAGAATCATCGGGAGATCAAACAGTGCGGAAAAGAACTTTTCCTTTGCTATTTCAGTGAAAATCCAACGATTATGGCAGAATGCGGCTTTCTCTCCAATCCAGAAGAGGCAGCATTGCTGGAATCTGAGGAGTATCAGCAAAAAGTTGCCTTTACATTATTCGATGGATTGAATCAGTATCTTGCAAAAAAACAAATGAAAGCAAGCTAAGCCAGCTTGACCATAGTTCGCTGTTCGGTGGATAAAACTTGTTTATCGAACTCACATTATCATTAATACGCCCTATAGACCTGTCAAATGTGACAGGTCTTATTTTTAATATAATATTTTATTTTAATATTATATTTTAAACACGGTACAAGATTTTTAAAATTTTCTTGACTTTTTCAGTTGATTTTGCTATACTAAAAAAGTAGGGGAAATTGTTTCCTGCCTTGTTTTTTGTATCAATTGAAGGAGGTTATCAGAAACATGATGAAAAAAAACAGAAGGATTTTTTCTTGTCTGGCAGCAGCTGCAATGGCTGTGACAAGCACAGCATTTCCGATGCCAGCTGCGGCTGCACCGGAAGAACTGATGAATAGCACCTTTGAAGAGGGCTATGGTGCGTGGAAAGGAGTCGGTTCAACCATTGAAATTACTTCGGATTACGCACACGGTGGGGAAAAATCGTTGTATGTTTCCGGCAGAACAGCGAGCTGGGGCGCACCAAGATGTTCGCTTTCTGGGATTGCCGTGGCGGGTCAGACGTACAGTTTTTCAGCGTATGCCATGTTTGCAGACGGTAGTGACTATCAGAATATGGCACTCAAGCTGCTCTACACGGACAGCAGCGGACAGGATCAGTACAAAGATATTAAAAATGCCAGCGTGAAAAAAGGTGAATGGACGGAACTGAGTGGTTCGTTCTCCATTCCCGAGAATGTCTCCAATATTATTTTGTATGTGGAAATGCCCGGAGCTGGCACAGAGCAATGTTATTACGTTGATGATGTGACCGTCAACGGCGAACGGGTAGAAATGCAATATGAAACAGAATACAACAACGACTTTGATGATGGGACGACACAGGGTTGGATCGGAAGAGGCTCTGCTACCGCAGAGGTCACAAACAAGGAGAGCCACAGCGGTGACTATAGTTTGTATATCAGCGGCAGAACACAGCTCTGGAATGGTGTTACAATCAATAAATCCGATATGCTGGAGAGTGGCGGATATTATTCTTTGGGCTGTTATGTCATGTACAATGAAGACAAGTGGTCTGATCAACAAAAATTCTCCATCAATCTGCAATATGACATGGATGGCAAAGAGAATTATTATACCATTGCAACCGTTACTGCCAATAAGGGAGAATGGACATATGTTGGCAGTGAGTTGACAATACCAGAGGGAGCTGTCAACTGTTCTGTTTATATTCAGACGGGTTATGTTTCCACACCGGCAGAACAGGATTTGATGGATTTTTATGTGGATGACTGTACCGGAAAACGGCTGCCGGATCCTACTATTCAGGAGGATCTTGCATCATTAAAGGATGTTTACAGTGATTATTTCAAATTGGGCTGTGCCTGCACAGAATCCGAACTGACACAACAGGCAGCCAAAGATTTGATCAACAAACATTATAACAGCCTGACGCTTGGCAACGAATTGAAACCGGAGAGTATTCTGGATCAGGCAGCAAGCATTGCATATCTGAATGAAAACGGTGATCAGATACATCCGCAGATTTCATTGAAAGGTGCAGATAAACTGCTGAAATTCGCAGCAGAAAATCACATTCCTGTGAGAGGACATGTTCTGGTATGGCATAGTCAGACACCAGATTGGTTCTTTAAAGAGAACTATGATGAAGACGGTGCATGGGTGACACCAGAGATTATGGATCAGCGTCTGGAGAATTATATCAAAATTGTGATGGAAACACTTGCAGCAGAATACCCGGATGTAGAATTTTATGCATGGGATGTTGTCAATGAGGCAGCTTCGGATGCCGGAACGATACGGGAAGCTGGCTCCAATCATGTCAAGAGTGGACAGTCTGCATGGGTACAGGTTTACGGTGACCAGTCCTATATCCTTAAGGCGTTTGAATATGCAAGAAAATATGCACCAGCAGGCTGCAAATTGTTCTATAATGATTACAGGTAACCTCTAAAAACCCCCTCAAAAAAGCCGCAGATACCTAAAAAAGAGGATT
>JAEDGE010000197.1 GCA_016297675.1 Oscillospiraceae bacterium | reverse complement strand
GATGTACAGCGAACGCAGTTCCATTCTCTACCCGGTGGCAGAACCTATGATTTTTCATCAGTATACCATAGCAAATTGAAAAAGTCAAGTTCTTTTCACAAATTTCTGTGAAATGCATGGGAAACTCAAAAATTTTCTATTGACATTTCATGTGGAACGTGCTATAATAGCATTCTGAAATTGAAAATCAGTTTCAATTTCAATTTTGAAACCCTGTTATAAGGAGAAACTACCATGCGATGGAAAACTATCCTCTGCGGTTTGCTCTGCGGAACCCTGCTCTGCGGCTGTACGCCTGCGGCTCAGACTGCTGTCACCAAATCATCCAAAAAACTGGAATTGGTCACTACCCTTTTCTGTTACTATGATTTTGCCCGTGCGGTATTGCAAAATACCGATACAATTTCCATCAATCTGCTGCTCTCCCCCGGTATGGAGAGCCATTCTTTTGAACCGGCACCGTCGGATATTCTTGCCATCCAGAATGCCGATATTTTTCTGTACAACGGCGGTCATATGGAGCATTGGGTAGAAGAGGTACTGGAATCTGATGAACAGTCTCATCCAGAGCGGGTTGTCCGCTGTATGATGGACTTTGCACCACTGCTGGAGGAAACAGAACTGGAAGGCAGTGAGCTGGAACATGATCACGATCACGACCATGAGGCAGAGGAGGCACACGAAGAAGAGGAACACGAAATGCAGGATGCCCATGACCACGAAGATACGGAAACCTGTACCGACCCTTCTCATGACCACAGCCATGATGGGGAAGGAGAGAGCGACATAGAGTATGACGAGCACATCTGGACTTCCCCGATGATTGCAAAGGATTTGTTATATGTAGTCTGCAATGCCATCATTGAGGCAGATCCTGCGAATGCAACGATTTACCGAAAAAATGCAGATGCCTATGCAGCGGAGTTGAAAGCACTGCATCAGGATTTTACCGTCTATTTCTCTGAACCGGATCATCAAACGCTACTATTTGCAGACAAGTTTCCGCTGCAATATTTTGCAAACACCTATGGTCTGCACTGCTATGCTGCCTTCTCTGGATGCAGTTCTGACACAGAACCAAGCGTGGCAACCATCTCCCATTTGATGGAACTGGCAGAGGAACATCATTTGTCAAAGGTCTATTATTTTGAAGTCAGCAGCCCATCTGTTGCGGAAGTCATCGGCGAACAGACCGGAGCAGAACCGACCGTTTTTCAATCCTGTCATACTGTAACGCAAACTGACTTTGACAACGGTGAAACTTATGTCAGTCTGATGCGGCGAAATTTGCAGGCACTGCAAAGATGAATGATATACAATATAAGGGCGATATACTGTCCTCTATTGCAAATAATGCCGTCAAATAGAGCTTGTTCTTCAAACGTATATTCAGAAAGGAATCTTCCACTATGGAAACATCTGCATTACAATTTTCCCATGTCACATTGGGTTATGAAAATATTGTCACCACGTCAGACTTAAATCTTACCATCTCCGAGGGCGATTATCTCTGTATCATCGGCGAAAACGGCTCCGGAAAAAGCACCTTCGTCAAAAGTATGCTCGGATTGCTGCGGCCGCTCAAGGGCGAAATTCAACTGACTGGAAACTGGAAACGCAGCGACATTGGCTATCTGCCGCAGCAAACACCGGCACAACGGGACTTTCCAGCAAGTGTAAGGGAAATCGTTCGCTCCGGCTTTCTCAACCAAATGCGGCACAGACCGTTTTTTACGGTTGCCGAAAAAACTGCTGCCCAACAGGCAATGGAAAAACTCGGCATCGCTGCCTTGCAAACACGCTGCTATCGGGAACTGTCCGGCGGTCAGCAGCAGCGTGTCCTGCTGGCACGGGCACTCTGTGCGGCTCAGAAACTGCTCATTCTGGATGAGCCAACCACAGGGCTGGATCCTGTTGCCTCAGAGGAACTCTATCAAGTCCTACAAACACTCAACCGCACCGAACAGATTACCATCGTCATGGTGACGCATGATGTCGAACGGGCTGTTTACTATGCGAAACATATCTTGCACCTTGGACAGAAAACTTATACCTATGACACAGCGGCTGCCTATCGCAACCGTCAAACGTCTTAAACAAACGGAGGAGTTCAACATGAATTTTATCATCGATATGCTTTCCTTTCCCTTTATCCGGCGGGCATTGCTGGTGGGGATTTTTGTATCGCTTTGTGCAGCCCTGCTGGGAGTCAGTCTGGTATTAAAACGATTCTCTATGATTGGAGATGGACTATCCCATGTTTCCTTTGGTGCTCTTTCTGTCGCACTGGCATTTGGCTGGGCACCGCTGCAATTCTCCATTCCCGTCGTGGCGGTTGCTGCCTTTTTCCTGCTGCGGATTACAGAACGAGCAAATGTCAAAAGTGATGCCGCCATTGCCGTTGTCTCTGCCGCTTCGCTTGCGATTGGCATCATTGTGACTTCTCTCAAAACCGGTATCAATACCGATGTCGCAAGCTATATGTTCGGCAGCATTTTGGCAATCGGCAAGGAAGATGTCTGGGTCAGCCTGATTTTATCCATTGCTGTATTGGGACTATTTGCCCTCTGCTATCACCGCATTTTTGCAATTACCTTTGATGAAAACTTTGCTCAGGCAACCGGCGTTTCTGTTTCGTTTTATAACACGCTGATCGCCATTTTAACCGCCATTACCGTTGTGCTTGGCATGAGAATGATGGGGGCATTGCTCATCAGCAGCTTGATTATTTTCCCTGCCCTCTCCTCTATGCGACTGTTCAAGCGGTTTTCACTGGTGGTGCTCTGTGCAGCGATTCTCTCCGTTGTTTGCTTCTGTGCTGGCATGGCAGGGTCCTATCAGTTTGATACACCAGTTGGAGCAAGTGTTGTCGTAGCCAATTTAGTCATATTCCTGCTGTTCAGCCTGATTCAAAAAATACGAGAGTATGCCGGAAAGAAAAAAGTACAGGAAATTGCGGTAGAAAA
>JAEDGE010000042.1 GCA_016297675.1 Oscillospiraceae bacterium | reverse complement strand
ACCATTGCAGCAGAAAGAGCCGCTGCAAGCATCCATTTTTTCTTTTTCATAAAAAATTTCTCCTTTCTTCATCCTTACCACGCAGCATCCAGACCAGCAGACTTTTTCGCATAATAAGTTAGAATTGCCACAGCATCCTCTATGGTAACCTGTCCGTCTCCGTCTACATCGGCTGCCAAGAAAGCAGATTCTTCTGTAGCGGCTGCCTGTGTCAGCTTTGCTTCCAGTCCGGCGGACTGCTGAGCATAATAGGTCAAGGCAGAAACAGCATCTTCTACAGAAACAGTTCCGTCTTGATCAATGTCACCGCAGGCATCTGCTGCTGTCAAAAGATTAACAGTTTCCGTTGTATAGGTTTGTTCATTTGCCAAAAATATAGCAGCAGGAACGGCTCTTGCTCCCTCAAACTGTTTCTCCAATACAGTAGAAGCTGCAAAAAGAGCATCTGCATTTTTAAATCCTTTTATATAATATTCATTCGTGTCATTTATCCGATTCACGATCTTGTCTTCCCCAAATTGCTGCTGAACAAATGTGGTGAGATCTTCTTCTGCTTGTGAAACTTGTTTCAAATATAAAAAATCCTGATAATCACCAAGGTTTAATACAGCATTATAAGGCATATAAGAAGCAGAAGTTACCGCACCAGCTTCCTGTAATTCCTGACACAGTTTCTGTATCTCGCCCCGCTTGCTTGTAATTACAGACGGATCTTTGATCAGATTTCCCTCTTCATCTAAAGTATCAAACATGACAACTCGCACAACGCCATAATAGGTATCTTCATTCTGCATATATTGGTCAAACGTACCCACCAAATCAGCATACTTTTCTTTGATTTCCTCGTATTTTGAAACCATGTTTTCCGGCGTTGTCGGGACTTCCAATTCTACGATATTGCATCGATAATCTGTCAATACCAGAACACGGTTATGATTGGAACGACTCCTATAAACCGAATAATATCCATCTTCACTTACAAAATCTAAAGAACCCCCATCTTCAAACTGCTCATACCCGTTTGGCACTTCAGCGGTAATCTGATACAACGCCTCTGCTGGCATTGACAATATTGAACTGCTGACTATTGCAGCAGAAAGAGCCGCTGCAAGCATCCATTTTTTCTTTTTCATAAAATTCCTCCTTTTTCTTATAAAACCATACTTCTTATTTTTCATTCTAAAACAAACGCTTCTATTTCTTGTTCAATTTCTTTTTATAAAAATACCTTGTGTTCTGATAACAATATTATAGCACCATTTTCTTCCTCTGTCAATTGTAATAATATCTATTTTTTTCGATTCTGTTTTTATAAAAAATATACAATATACACAAAAAGAGCAGCCTTTCGACTGCTCTTCCATTCCAAAAAATACGATTATTCCATTGCTGCCCGTTCTGCCTGTTCCATCCGAATGGCTTTCAGCACAATTGCACATTCCAGACGCTTCTTTTCAATCTCACAGGAAAGCTGATGTGCCTTGCGGATATCACCAGCATACTGATAATTATTCGCATTACAACCTCCGCTGCAATAAAATCTTGCCCAGCATTCCCGACAATCCGGCTTGGTGTAGATATGGGCTTTCGCAAAGTCGGCTTTCTTTTCCTGATCAAATGTTCCTTCTTCCAGATTTCCCATCTTCCACTCTTCCATGCCTACAAACTGGTGACACGGATAAATATCACCGTCCGGCGTAATCGCAACGTACTCATTGCCACAACCGCAGCCACGCAGCCGCTTAATCACACACGGTCCCTGATCCAGATCCAGCATAAAATGGAAAAAGTTGAACTTTTTGCCGGTCTTCTCGTAGTCCAGAATCTTCTGCATCAGCACTTCATATTCCTTAAAAATTACCGGCAGATCTGCCTCTGTAATTGCATAGGGTTCATTTGCATCTGCCATCACTGGTTCCACAGAAATCTGGTCAAATCCATCTTCCAAAAGACTAAATACATCGTTGGAGAAATCCAGATTATACTTGGTATAGGTACCACGCACATAATATTCCTTATCTCCACGTTGGGCAACCAGACGCTGATACTTCGGCAGGATTTTATCATAGCTGCCTTTCCCATCTACCCGCTTCCGCATCCGGTCATTAACGTCTTTTCTGCCATCAATGGAAAGAACCACATTGGACATTTCTCGATTGATAAAATCAATTTTGTCATCATCCAGCAGCATGCCATTTGTGGTAATCGTAAACCGGAAATGTTTTCCGTATTCTTTTTCCTTGCTTCTGGCGTAAGCAACGACCTGCTTCACCACGTCAAAATTCATCAGCGGTTCTCCACCGAAAAAGTCGAGTTCCAAATTCTTCCGGTTGGCAGAATGCGTCAGCAGAAAATCAATTGCCTGTTTACCGGTTTCCAAGGGCATCAGCTTTCTGCCCTCTCCAAAATCACCGGTAGAAGCAAAGCAGTATGCACAGCGTAAATTGCAGTCATGGGCAATATGCAGGCACATTGCCTTGATTGGAGACGCCACGGAAATATTTGCATACTGTTCATAGTCATCTTCTGAAAAAAGAATTCCCTCTCGATAGGCTTCCAACACTTCATCATAACAAGAGAGAATCTCTGCCTCCTGATAAAAAGCAGACAGCTTCTCAATGACTTCCGGCGGACAGACCTCCGCAAATGGCGGAGCAACATTGTCCAGCATATCATAGGTCAAATCATCTACAACATGCACGCCGCCACTGTTGACATCCAGTACGACATTATAGCCGCATAATTTATATTTGTGTATCATGATTTCACTCTTTCTGTTTTGCAGTTTCTGTTTCCGCTGCACAGCAGCTGTTTTTTGTCCTGTACGGCAAAATCCGCACACCGAATCCGGTGTACGGATTTATCGAACGCATTGAAAATCGTTTGCTTACCGTTCGCACTTCTGATTTGCAACGGTGCAAGAAGTCTTGCAGGCAGACTGGCAGGAAGCCTGACACTGACCGCAGCCGCCCTTTGCAGCAGATTCCTTCAGATTTGCCTGATTGATGGTTTTGATGTGCTTCATAACAAAAATCCTCCCTATCAAACTACTTACAGTTTTCGGCAAGCATGATGCTTTTGAAACTGCATGAGAAAAGCCGGAGCAAACGCTCCGAATTGATTTTTATTATTATAGCACATTTTTGGTTTCTTTTCAATAGTGTTTTGCAGTTTGCAAAAAAATTTTACATATTGCACAATCGAAACGGGATGCTTTTGTTTACTTTATGGTTCGGATTTTTTTACTGTGATGAAGTATCCATGAAAGAACTCAGCATCGTGGTTTCCGGCAGCGACAGTTCACGCCCACTACGCCGCCGATGCAGCTGCATAAAATCATAAAAATCAATTTGGCAAAGGTTCCGGCAGCTGCAAAACTTTGCAGCAAAAGCAAACCAATCAGAAATACAACAAAATGCATTGCAATGCCGCAACACAGTCCTACCAGCAACCCTTTTCGCCGCCTTCGTCTGGCAGCCACAAATCCGGCAGTGAAGCTGCCGGCACATAGTGCCAGGCACGCCATCGCCTGCACCAGATCATCTGGTGCATCAATATTGCTGATGAGCAGAGAAAATAACAGCAGAAACAGCAGCGTCACTGCCAGCCCTGCCACAACAGCTAATATGGTACACCAGACAGATGACTGCCAAAGCAGTCGTTTAATGGGTCGTTTTTTACAGGGTGTTTCGCACGAATGGCTGCTGTTTGGACGCATTGCAATTCTCCTCTCTGTCAATCGCTGTTCTATTTTATGCAGAGCGGTTCGGATATATGTGGAAATGCTGTCACTTTAGTCGATGTAGCAAAATATTGGGCGGGTCTGCGAGCAGCATAAATTCTGTTGCTTGCTGTACTTGTTTTAAACGTATAATCTGCGTTTGTAATGGTAACTGCTCTTCTTTTGACAAGGGCGTGTCTTTCAAAAATAACTCCAATTCTTCTATGGTATCACAAATGGCAGAAAACAGTCGGAAATACGGTCTTTGATATGATTCCATTCTAAATACCTCCTTATCTTCTCTCATTATAAAACAATTTGTTTTATTTGTCAATAGACCATTTTGTTTTATCGTATAATAACAGAAAAACGGAGGAAAATTATGTGTTATGAACGAATTCGTGGCTTACGAGAAGACCACGACCTCTATCAAAAAGACCTTGCCAATTATCTGCACTGTTCACAGGTTGCCTATTCTCATTACGAGCTGGGAAAACGGGATATTCCAACCAATATTCTCATTCAGTTGGCAAACTTTTATCATACCAGCATTGATTATTTATTGGGACAAACCGATGAAAAGCAACCCTACCCCCGAAAACAACAACCATAATTACAACAAAAGCGACCTGCCTCTGCAAGCCGCTTTTTGCGTATCACTTTATAACAAATTGCTTAGTCCTTCAGAACGCCCTGCTCTTCTGCGGCATCTGCATCTTTCTTCTTCTTTTTCTTTTCTTCCTTTTTTGCCTTTGCTTCTTCCGCAGCTGCTGCCTTGGCACGTTCATTGTCTTCCTTTACCGTCACATTCTCCTGAATCGCCCAAGTCTTAATCCGCATCTTGTGCCGATCGCCACCTGTTTCAATCTGGATGGTATCGTCTTCTACACGGGTTACCAGTCCTACAATGCCGCCAATGGTAACAATCTCGTCTCCAATCCGAACGGCACGCTGCATGGCCTGCTGTTCTTTTTCCTTCTTTTTCTGCGGACGAATCAGAATAAAATACATCACTGCAAACAACAGCACCATCATAATCAGAGAACCAATCATGCCGCTGTTGCCAGTAGCAGCAGTACCGCTGCCGCTCTCTGCAGAAGCCGTTACCACACTAAGTACACCTGTCAGTGCCGCTGCACTCGCAGTCAATCCATATTTTGCAATCTTTTTTCTCATTGCTTTCGTTCCTTTCCGGCTATGCCTTATGCTTTTGATTTGATATATTCATCAATGGAAGCCGCTGCTTTTTTCCCAGCTCCCATTGCCAGAATCACCGTTGCTGCACC
The DNA here is from genome assembly GCA_016297675.1 of Oscillospiraceae bacterium. Classification (GTDB taxonomy): domain Bacteria; phylum Bacillota; class Clostridia; order Oscillospirales; family Ruminococcaceae; genus Ruminococcus_C. The sequence goes on along the minus strand of JAEDGE010000042.1, from coordinate 9,649 downwards.
AGTTACAGCATCCCCGCCAGCATAAACGCCATCCTTTGTCGTCTGCATGGTATCCTCATTGACAATCAGGCATCCCCATTTGTTTGCATCCAGACCAGCCGTTGTTGTGCGAATCAACGGATTCGGAGAAGTACCAATTGCCATAATCACGGTATCCACATCCAGCACATATTCGCTGCCCGGTACGGCAACCGGCCGCCGTCTGCCGCTTTCATCCGGCTCGCCCAGTTCCATCTTGATGCACTTCATCCCGTTTACCCGTCCGGTCTTTTCATCGCCAAGGATTTCCACCGGATTGTTCAGGGTCAGGAATTCCACACCCTCTTCTTTTGCGTGATGGACTTCTTCCTGTCTTGCCGGCATTTCCGCTTCGGAACGACGGTATACAATGTAAACGTGTTCTGCTCCCATTCGCAGAGCACTTCTTGCGGCATCCATTGCCACGTTGCCACCGCCCACAACAGCAACTGCTCTGGACTTGATGACTGGTGTATCATATTCCTTCCGGTAACCCTTCATCAGATTGATGCGAGTCAGGTACTCATTTGCAGAGCAAACACCTACCAATGATTCTCCCGGAATGCCCATAAACCGTGGCAGACCTGCACCGGAACCGACAAAAACAGCCTCGTAACCGTCTTCCATCAGCTCATCAATGGAAAGAATTTTCCCAATGACCATATTCGGGCGAATTTCTACGCCGAGTTCTTCCAGTGTCTTGATTTCCTGTTGTACAATTTTTTTCGGCAGACGAAATTCCGGAATACCGTACATCAGCACACCGCCGGCAACCTGAAATGCCTCGAATACCGTCACCTGATACCCCAGCCGTGCCAAATCACCTGCACAGGTCAGTCCGGCTGGGCCACCGCCAACGACTGCGACCTTATGTCCATTGGATGGAACGCGCTTGGTCTGCAAATTGCCATGCTCTCTTGCATAGTCTGCTGCAAATCGTTCCAATCTTCCAATGCCGACCGGCTGTCCTTTTTTGCCACGGACACACTTGCCTTCACACTGTGATTCCTGCGGACAGACTCTGCCGCAGACTGCCGGCAGGCTATTGGTCGTGGTAATAATCTGATAAGCTTCCAGAAAATTGCCTTCTGCCATCTTTTGAATGAAATCCGGAATTTTTACGCCGACCGGACATCCCGTCACGCAAGGTTTTGCCTTACATTGCAGGCAACGAGTTGCTTCTTCCATTGCCATTTCCGGTGTATAACCGGTTGCCACTTCTTCAAAGCAAGTAGCACGTTCTTTCGGATCCCGTTCCGGCATTGACACTTTTTCCAGTGCCATATTTGCTTTTGCCATGGTTCTTTTTACCGTTCCGATTTTGAAACGGCACTCCTTTCCTTTGTTACTGCATATTCTTCATTCTGCAAGCGTGTTCTTCTTCCCGATATGTGCCGCCACGCCGCATCAATTCGTCATAATCTACCTTGTGTCCGTCAAAGTCCGGTCCATCTACGCAGGCATACTTGATTTCCCCACCGACGGTCACACGGCAGCCGCCACACATGCCTGTCCCATCTACCATAATCGGATTCAAAGAAACAATTGTCGGAATGCCATACGGTTCTGTCACCTTGGAAACAAACTTCATCATTGGAATCGGACCGATGGCAATGACCATATCATAATGCTTTCCAGCATCGATTTGCTCTTGCAGCACATTGGTTACAAAGCCCTTCTGCCCATATGTGCCATCATCCGTACACAAATACAGATTGTTGCTGCACTGCCGGAACTCGTCCTCTAAAATCACAATGTCCTTGCTGCGGAATCCGGCAATCACATCCACCTGCTTGCCCATTGCAAACAACTGCTTTGCCTGCGGATACGCAATGGCACAGCCAACGCCGCCGCCTACCACACAGACAGACTGTACATTCTCTGGAATTTCTGTTGCCACACCGAGTGGTCCAACCAGATCCAGAATGGAATCCCCTGCATTGAGAGCTGCCAGACGTTCGGTAGAATGCCCGACGATCTGGAAAATCAGCGTAATGGTACCGGCTTCCCGATCGTAATCTGCAACCGTCAGCGGCACCCGTTCCCCATATTCATCCACACGGAAAATGATAAACTGTCCCGGCAATACTTTTCTTGCAATCAGCGGTGCCTCCAGCTTGATTTTTACAACAGCCGGATTCAACACTGTTTTTTCTATAATTGGAAACACAATTTTCCCTCTCCTTCTTGAAAATATATCGTAAATTTATTATACCACGCATTCTGCAAAAATACAAGCACTTTTTCCACGTGATTCTTGTTCTTTGCTTTTCCAGTTTTCCTCTGTTTATTCGAAAAATCTCTGATGGATTCCTGTCTTAAAAAAATAAGCCGACAAAACCTGCCAGCTTATTTTTTGCATTTCCTTGTTTTTTCAGCACATAAAAATGATGCTTTATGCCTCCGGCTCGTCTGCTGCTTCTGCCACTTCTTCGGCTTCTTCCACAGCTTCCTCCAGATCATCCATGGTCAACTCGCTGTAATCAAATTCCAACAACTCATTGCAGCACGGACAATGCATTGTGCCCTCATCCAGAACGGAATCCGCCAGCACAATGGTGTTCTGACAATTCGGACAGACCACTTCATACAAATCCTCTTCTTCGTCCTCATCGTCCAAGTAGTCTGCTTCGTCTTCCTCATCCTCGTATTCGTCATCGCCGAATACTTCCGCTTCTACGTCACCGAGGTCTTCATCCAGAGATTCGCAGAGTTCTGTCAGTTCATCTACCTGATCCTGTAAATCCGTTACATACAAAACCGTTTCCTGCATCACTTCCAGCAGCTGTGCCAGAACCTTGCCCTCCTTCGAGGTTGTCAGATCCAGCTCCATGCCGTCGATCATGCCACGCAGATAAGACATCTTATCACTTAAATTCATATGCTCCGCCCTCTTTCTTTTCTTTTTGTCCATTGCTGAAACAGACGATACTTTTGCCCATAGATTATCTATAGACAGTTTGCAATATGCAGATTTCTGCACTTATGCACGTTCCATATACTCGCCAGTTCTGGTATCAATCCGGATTTTATCTCCTGTATTGATAAACAGCGGTACCTTAATTTCTGCACCCGTTTCCAGCGTAGCCGGCTTGGTTGCATTGGTTGCAGTATCGCCCTTAAAGCCCGGATCGGTCTCCGTGACTTCCAGTTCTACGAAGAACGGCGGTTCTACACCGAATACGTTGCCCTTGTAGGACAGCACCTTAACTTCCATGTTTTCCTTTACAAACCGGAATGCATCGCCCAGCTTCTTGCCGTCAATCGGCAGCTGCTCGTAAGTCTCCATATCCATGAAGTAATACAGACCGCCGTCTTCATACAGATACTGCATGTCCTTCCGCTCAATATAAGCAGTCGGATACTTATCGGTCGGGTTAAAAGAACGCTCTACCACTGCACCTGTGATGACATTCTTATACTTGGTACGAACGAATGCGGCACCCTTGCCCGGCTTTACGTGCTGGAATTCAATGACCTGTACAACGTTGCCGTCCAGTTCAAAGGTAACACCGTTTCTGAAATCGCCTGCTGAAATCATAAAAATAAACCTCCGTGATTGTTTCTTTCTCCTGCTCTCGCCGATACGGACAAAAAGCACAGGTATATAGTTTATTATACTACAGAATCCGGCTTTTTGCAAGCCCTTTCCATAAATTTTTTTATTTTGCTGCGATAAAAAAGGTTAAAAATCCCAACTTACCTCCAAACCGGCAGACTGCCGTGCATAATAGGTCAAAATTTTGACGGCATCCTCCACACTGATCTGTCCATTCTCATCTACATCCATAGCAGTAAAGACTGCATCTGAAACTTCTACCGACAAACCAGCAGACTGTTGTGCATAGGTTTGCAGCACCTGAACCGCATCTTCTACGCCCACAATCCCATCATTGTTGGGGTCGCCTTTCATAATAGCTGGTGCTTCCCGCAGAGTCAGAGAATATTTGGGGATTGCACCAATGGAAAGAGAACCATTAATCTGTTTCTCAAAATATCCATGTGCATAGGAGCCAGTATAAACTGTCATATCAATCTGATAACTGCTGCCAGAAAATGCTTCATTTTCAATATTCTGCACACTCTGCGGTACCGTAACAGAACGCAGTTCCGTACAGCCATAGAACAAACAGTAGCTGACAGATTGCAGCTTATTTGGCAATACTACATTCTGCAATGCCGTACAACCCCAGAATGCACCAGCTCCCAGTTCCTGCAAGTTGGAAGAGAGTGTCACATCCGTTAATGCAGTGCAAGCACAAAATGCATGGTCGTCTACGGTTCTGACGCTATTGGGCATATTCATGGCAGTCAAACCGGTATTGGCAAATGCCCAAGCCCCAATACTGCGGAGCGTATTCGGCAATACAATCTCGGTCAGCTGGGTGCAGGATTCAAAGGCAGACGGTGCCACTTCTGTAACTGTTGCCGGCACTGTATAAGCCGTGCCGCTCTTTGCAATCGGATATCGAATCAGCGTGGTCTGTGCCTGATTCAACAAAACACCATCCACAGAAACAAATGCTGAATTGCCGGCCGCAACTGTAATCTGTTGTAAATTGGTACACTCTGCAAAGATATTATCTCCCAGTGTGGTAACGGATGCCGGCAGTTCCAGAGCGGTCAAACCAGTACAGCCTTCAAAGGCAGCCGTACCAATTTGCAAAAGCTGTGACGGCAGCTGTAAACCAGTCAAACCGGAACAGCCGTAAAAGGCATCATCCCCAATTGCTGTGACCGATTCTGGTAACGTGAGTTCTGTTAAGGCACTGCAATAGGCAAAGGCATTGTCTCCAATAATCTGCACATTATCAGAAATGGTAACACTTTGCAGATTCGTACAGCCATAAAATGCCCGTTCGCCAATCACACGCACCGGCTTGCCACCCATTTTAGACGGAATTTTTACACTGGTCGCAGAGAGATTACAGTCTGCGACTTCCACATAGTCACTATACAATAAAAGTGTCAGATCGCCATATGTTGTCGTTTCCGCAGCAGAAACGGAAAGTGTAACAGATGGCAGCGGCAATCCCTGCTGTATAGCAGGCACTGTAACAGCTGCCAGCAGGCAGGCGGCTGCCAATACGCCGCAGACACGATGCTTTCTTGATGGATTCATATCAATTCATCCTTTCTTTTTGTTGGTCATGCAAACCCCTGTTTTTCTCTGAAATGTCCCGTTGACATCCCACCTCTATGATGATTCGTCTGCATAGAGAGTTACGATTATCATAGCACAGAATGTGTAACTCTGTCAAGCGGTTGATTTCATGGATCACGCAAATCAATTTTCGGATTTCTTAGGGAAACTTGTCTGAACCGTCCGGCAGATTCGCTTCGCTGTCTGCCTGTGACCGCTGTCCGCCATAGTCGTTGTACGAATTTACAATCTTTTTCCGCTAAATTTTGCTTGTTTCAATCTGTTTTGTTTTTTTCGGATGGCGGACAGCGGTATCTTGTCCCTCGTTCATTGACCGATTCCAACTCGTTTGCTTTGCAGGGGCAGCTTGCCCCCTGCACCCCTCCGCCGAGCTGAGCCAGCTCGACCGCAGTCGCCTGCGGCGTGGAATTTGCACCACCCTTTAAAAATGGATTTCCGTGGGATAAAACTTACTTATCGGACTTACATTATTTTACCATATTTCTTTGTCAAAAAAATAAAAAACAGCAGAATGCAAAAAATTTGTCTTTCTGCTGCTTTTCATTGTCTTTTCGTTTACTCCACACAGATCAATTCCGGTGTAAAGGCAGTCAGATTCTGGCAGCCATCTTCTGTAATGGCTACAAAATCCTCAATTCGCACACCAAATTCACCCGGCAGATAAATCCCCGGTTCAATCGTCACGATATTGCCGGCTTGCAACACGGTGTTTGCCGATGGTGCAGCATTTGGTGCTTCGTGAATCTCCATGCCGACACCATGTCCCAGCGAATGCCCGAACTGCTTTCCATATCCGGCTTCTGTGATAATGTCCCTTGCAATCGCATCCAACGCCTTGCCCGTCATGCCAGCCTTCGCCGCCTGCAACGCTGCTTTCTGTGCATGCTGTACCACACTGTAAACCGTCCGCATTTTCTCGGTTGGCTGTCCCACACAAACGGTTCGTGTCATATCGCTGTGATAGCCGTTCACCACGGCTCCAAAGTCCATCAGCACAAAATCACCTGCTTGCACGTTTGCATCAGATGGTACCCCGTGTGGCATAGAGGTTCTGGCTCCTGTCAGAGCAATTGTCGGAAACGACATTGCCTCTGCTCCCAGTTCCAGCATCGTAAAATCCAACTTTTGCTGTATCTCCCGTTCTGTGACGCCCACATGCAGCCAGTCCAGCACCTGCTGCAAAGCAGTCTCTGCGATTCTCTGGGCTGCCTGTATTTGTGCCACTTCTTCTGCGGTTTTCACCATTCGGCAATCTCGCAGAGCATCACTCAGGATGTTGCTGCTGTCCCATTGATAGGTGTGCGGAAAGCGTTTCTGCAAATTTGCAAACTGCTGCAACGTCATTTCTGCGGATTCTACCGCAATGGTCTCTACATGATGCTGCTGCAATAGATTTTCCACCTGTACTGTCATATTTTCGAGTTCTACGACATGGCAGTCCTTCACGCACGCTCTTGCCTTTTCAATATACCGAAAATCAATCAACAGATACGCAGCATCCCGAAAACAAAGCACGATTCCGGCAGAGGATGCCATGCCCGTAAGATACCGGCGATTGACATCCGATGCAATCCATGCACAGTCGATTTCTTCCGGTAAATGCTGCATCAGGCATTCGATTCGATTCATCTGCATGACTCCTTTCAAAGCATTGCCAGTGCCTGCAATGCCAGAAAATAACTGTTGATACCAAAGCCTGCAATTGTTCCAATGCAGACCGGTGCAATCACCGATTTTGCACGGAAATCATCTCTTGCCTGCACGTTGCTGATATGTACTTCTACACAAGGCAGCTGCATATCTGCAATTGCATCCCGAATCGCATAGCTATAATGTGTATAAGCCCCTGCATTCAAAATCACACCGTCAAAGGTATTTCTGGCAGCCTGCAAGCGGTCAATAATGGCACCCTCGTGGTTGGACTGAAAAATTTCGCACTGCATTCCCAGTGCATCTGCCCGATCCAGAATCATTTCATTCAGTTTTGCAAATGTCACATTGCCATAAAAGGCAGGGTCTCTCTCCCCCAATAGATTCAGATTCGGACCATGTACCACCAATACTTTTTTAATCATCTGACTGTTCATCCTTTCTCTTCCTCATAAATTTGCCGTGGAAGAAACGGCACTTCCATCCGCCGCTTGAAACGGAAAAATCTCGTCTGCTCATGGGCAATCGGAAACACAAAAATGCATTTGAGCCGCTTTAAATTGGCTCCCAGTACATCCGTGAAAATCTGGTCACCAACCACTGCCAGTGCCTCCCACGGAAGTTCCATCAATGCCTTTGCCTCCCGAAACCCCTTTGCCAACGGCTTTTTCCCCTCGCAAACAAATGGCAATTCCAACAAATCCGCAAACGGCTTTACTCTCGGCGGATGGTTATTAGACACAATACACATGGCAATCCCATTCTTTTTCATATTGGCAATCCAATCTTTCACACCATCTGCCGGACGGGGATTGTCATGTGTGGTAAGAGTGTTGTCCAAATCCAGCAGCAATCCTCGAATGCCGAAGTGCTGTAACATGGACGGCGTAATATCACAAACAGAACGCAATGCCGCTGTTACCCGAAAAATCATTGCTTCGCTCCCTTCTTTCTGAAATCTTTCTTTATTATACTGCATCTTTCCTATGGGAAATGTCAAAAGCAGTCGAATTGTTCTTTTCTTACAAAAAAACGGACGCACTTTTTCAAGTGCGTCCGCTGTGCTGTTTGCGTCAAAAATTAATATTTCCGCTTACGAGCAGCTTCAGACTTCTTCTTACGCTTTACTGAAGGCTTTTCGTAATGTTCTCTTTTCCGAACCTCAGCAATCACGCCGTCCTTAGCACAAGATCTCTTAAACCGCTTCAGAGCGGTATCCAGAGACTCATTCTTGCCAACACGAACTTCTGCCACTTACATTTCCCTCCCTTTGCCGCCACGGCAGAGGCTGATCATCCGCAAAGTTTCCCCTGCTTCTGACCTATACCACCGATGGTCCCGACATCGGAACTTCGGGATACTACATCAATCTGTCCATTAGCAATCAACTTGGTTTTTTATTTTGATTCGGTTTCGCAGTTGCCTGATATGACCATACAACCAGCACACCGTTTTTAAAATATGTTTTCATTATAACACACTCAGCAGAGTTTGTCAAGCCTTATGGGAAGATTTTTTTATTTTGGTCATTTTGCCACAAAATTAACCAATTTATTTGGTACATATATCTGCTTCAGCAGTTGTTTTCCAGCAACGGCTTCTACAATTTTTGGTTCTGCCAGTGCCTGTGCCAGTACGGCATCCTTTTCTGCTCCTACGGCAATGTCCATCTTGCAGCGAACCTTTCCGTTGATCTGTACCACGATTTCCACCGTGTCTTCCTTGCACAGTGCCTCGTCATAGGTCGGCCAGCTCTGTTCATTCAGAATGCCGCCGCAGTATTTCTCATACAGTTCCTCGGTGATATGCGGTGCAAACGGATTCAGCAGCAGCAGCAAGGTACGGAACTCAGCACGGTTAATCGAACCAACTGCAGCAATCTCATTCAGCAGTTCCATCATGGCTGCAATGGCAGTATTGAACTTCAGCGTTTCAATATCGTTGGAAACCTTTTGAATGGTCTGATGCATTTTCCGCTTCAGTACATCCCGATAGGTATCGCCGTCAATCAGGTTGTCCTGCAATGCCCAGATACGGTCTAAGAACCGCTTACAGCCACGGATGCTGGAGGTACTCCACGGAGCTGCCTTTTCAAAGTCGCCCACAAACATCTCATACAGACGCAGCGTATCTGCACCGTATTCCTTGACCACATCATCCGGATTGATGACATTGCCCTTGGACTTGGACATTTTTGTAAACTTACCCGGATGCTCCGGATCATCGCCTAAAATCATCCCGTGAGAGGTTCTCCGCTTGTACGGCTCCTTGGTGCTGACTACGCCAATATCATACAGGAACTTATGCCAGAACCGAGAATACAGCAGATGCAGCGTCGTATGCTCCATCCCGCCGTTGTACCAGTCTACGGGCATCCAGTAATCCAAAGCTTCCTTAGAGGCAATGCCGTTCGGATTCTTCGGGTCGCAGTAACGCAGATAGTACCAGCTGGAACCTGCCCACTGCGGCATGGTATCGGTTTCCCGCTTTGCAGGTCCACCGCACTGCGGACAAGTTGTATTAATGAAACTCTCCAGCGTAGACAGCGGACTTTCACCGGTATCCGTCGGCATATAGCTGTCCACATCCGGCAGTGTCAGCGGCAGTTCGCTCTCCGGCAGACCAACCCAGCCGCACTTGTCACAGTAAACCACCGGAATCGGCTCGCCCCAGTACCGCTGACGGGAGAAAATCCAGTCCCGCAGCTTGTAATTCACTTTGGATTTGCCCTTGCCGGTTGCTTCCAGCCAGCCCTTGATTTTCACTTTGGCATCCTCTACAGACAGACCATCTAAGAAACCGCTGTTGACCATCGTA